>JAQULN010000336.1 GCA_028718575.1 Candidatus Krumholzibacteriia bacterium
GTTTCACCCCAGGTATCGGGACCGGTCAAGAGCAAGGCCTCGCCGGTGACCCCCGGCCACGTGGGCTGCACGGGTCCCAACGTCTGGACCAGATGGAACGTCGTGGCCATGCCGGTGAGCCGGCTGACCGCCGGATGGCCGCCGTAATCGTCGACCACGGTCACGGCCCGCAGGCCGACGCCGGCCAGCGCGCTCTCGCGACTGGGCGAGACGACCACGTCGTTGAGCTGCCGCACGTTATAGCGTTCAGTCCATCGCCGCAGCGCCGGCGGCGTGTCCGGTCCGAAGAAACAGGCCATGGCGCCGCCGGCCGCGAGGTAGCGGTCGAGGAGTTCGAGCACCGCGTCCGAAGGATCGAGCTTCGGCCCTGCCCACACCACGACGGCGGCGTCGTCCAGCAGACGCAGGCGCTGGGGCAAGACCAGCGGCCGCACCGCGTAGCCGGTGTCGTCGAGGATCTCGGCCAGCGCCGACGCGCCGCCGGATTCCTCGAGATCGAGGCGGACCTCGCCGTGGCCCAGCATCCAGTACACGACCGGCCGCGTGTCGGTGGCCAGACGGTATACCGCGCTGGCGAGCTGGCTTTCGTCCGGCTCCAGCAGGTGCCAGCGCCGGCCCTCGCAGGTGACGATCACCGTCCGGGTCGCGGTAATGCCGTGCTCGCGCACGAGGTCCGGCTCCAGATCGGGATCGATGAGCTGGTAGCGAAAACGCGGCGTACGGTCGGCGAACGACTGCAACAGCGCCTGCATGCCCTGCTGCGAGCCGTCCCGATATTGGTAGAACGCCAGGACCTCGACCACAGGCGGCGGCAGTGTCCCCGTGCCATCCGGCGCCTGGCGGGCGCGGTCCAACACGGTCAGGATCCGCTCGGTCTGCGGCGCCAGGCTGTAGAGGCGATCCGGCGTCAGGTCGACGCGCAACGGGCGCCGCACCGCCACCGCCTGCAGAAAGACCGCCACAGCCAAGACCGCGAGCACCCGCAGCCACACCGTGGCGCGGCGGCCGGTCGCCAGCCTGCGGCCGGCGAGCGCCGCCTCGGCGATCGCCAGGCCCACCGCCGTCAGGCCCAGATAGTAGACGACGTCGCGGCTGTCGATGACCCCACCGGCGAAGCTCAGGAAATGCTCGCCCAGCGCGAGTTGGGCCGCGATGATGTTGAGCGGGGTCGGCAGGCTGGGCGCGAGCTGGCCGACCAGGAAGAAGCACAGCACCGTCGCGAAACCGAGGAAGTAGGCGCCGGCCTGGTGGCTGAGCAGCGCCGAGGCCGCCAGGCCCCAGGCCGCGACGGTGCCGGCCAGCAGCGCAAGACCGATCAACGCGGTCAACAGCGGCTGCCATTGCGGCGTCACCGGCGGATCGGCCAACCGCCCCAGCCCCCAGATCAGCAAAAAATAGAAGAGCGTGCCGAGCAGGAGCACCTTGGCCACGGCCACCGCCGAGAGCCACTTGCCGAGGATCCACTGCCGTTCGCTGACCGGCCAACTCGTGATCAGGTCGTAGCGTCCGCTGCGGTACTCCGCGCTCACCAGGCGCATGGTCACCGCCGGCAGCAAGAACAGCAGAAACAGCACCACGTAGCCGTACAGACGATGGAAGATGCCGACGTGCAGATTCAAAAAGACCGGCCGGCCGCTGCGCAGGGTGGCCAGGCTCTGATCGGCGTAGCCACCGACCAGGAGGTAATAGAACAGACCGCAGAGGACGAGGAAACCGGCGGTGATCACCGGCGCCTGAGTGCTCGCGCAATAGGCCCGCCATTCGCGCCGGGCGATCGCCAGGGTCTGCCTCACAATGGCACCTCATCGGAATCCGGCGGCGGCGGCGGCGGCGGCAGCGGCGACTGCGGCGACGCCGCCGGCGAGGTCCGGAACCCGTCCGCCGCATGCGCGCCGGCGTCGGCGCCGGTCAAGCGCAGAAAGAGGTCTTCCAGGGTGGGGCCGCGGTCCTCCAGGCCCTGCAGCTTGCCCCCGGCCCGCAGCACCGATTCGACGAGCTTCGGCTTGATCTCCACGGGATTGCCGGCGATGGCGACCTCGGCGCCGGTCGCCGTCAGGCGCACCGCGTCCTCGCCGACGACCGCGGCGAGCGCCTTGCCCACCTCCTCGCGGCTGCCTTCCCAGGTGAGGCGCACGGTGGCCGTCCCCGCCGCGTCGACCAGATTCTCCGCCCGGTCTTCCCCCACCAGGCGCCCGTTGTCGAGGATCAGCACGCGGTCGCAGATCTGCCCGACCTCGGCCAGGATGTGGCTGGACAAGAGAACGGTCTTCTCGCCGCGGAAACCTCTGATCAACTGCCGGATCTCGACGATCTGGTGCGGATCCAGACCGGTGGTGGGTTCGTCCAGGATCAGAATCGGCGGATCGCCGACCAGCGCCTGCGCCAGGCCGGTGCGCTGGCGGAAGCCCCGCGAGAGATGGCCGACAAGCCGGTCGGCTACCGTGAGCAAGCCGCAGCGGTCCATGATGCGAGCCACCTGCTCGGCGATGGCGTCGCGCGGCAGATCTTTGAGCTCCGCCACGAAGAACAAAAAGTCCCGCACGGAACTCTCCGGATAGAGCGGCACCGCCTCCGGCAGGAACCCGACCTGGCGGCGGGCGGCCACCGGCGCCGCGCTCACATCCAGACCGCCGAGGCGCACCTGGCCGCCCCCGGGGGCGAGGCTGCCCGTCAAGATCTTCATGCAGGTGGATTTCCCGGCGCCGTTGGGCCCTAAAAAGCCGACGACCTCGCCGCGGCCGATGTGAAAGCTCACATCGTCCAGAGCGAGGGTCGCGCCATAGGACCGGGTCAAATGGCGGACCTCGATCATGACCTCTCCCGCGGGCGGCCGCCGCCGGCAACGGACCGCGCTTCGGCGCGGCGCGGACTCAGGCTGCGACCGTCCAGCGCAGCAAGGTGGCACCCCAGGTGAACCCCGCGCCGAACGCACAGAGCACCACGAGATCGCCGGGCTGCAGCGTGCCCTGCTCCTGATAAATATGCAGAGCCGAGGGGATGGTCGCACTAGTCGTGTTGCCGAAACGGTCGATCGTGACGGCGACCTGCTCGTCGCGCAAGCCAACGCGCCTTTGGACGGCCTCGATGATGCGCAGATTGGCCTGGTGCGGCACAAAGAGCTTGACCTGCTCGCCGGAGAAACCGTTGCGTTCGAGGATATCCTTCGTCACGCCGGCCATGCCCTTGACGGCGGCCTTGAAAACATCGCGGCCTTCCTGGTGGATGTAGTGCATCCGCTTGGCCACCGTCTCGGCCGTGGCCGGGTGCAGACTGCCGCCTGCCGGCATGAAGAGGAACTTGGCGCCCTCGCCGTCGATGAAGTGGACGTGATCGATGATGCCGGCCTTGCCCGTCGGCATGCGCTCGACGACCACCGCGCCGGCGCCGTCGCCGAAGAGGACGCAGGTGTTGCGGTCGGTCGGATCCATGATCGACGACATGACCTCGGTGCCGATGACCAACGCCTTGCGCACCGCGCCCGATTCGATCTGCGCGCGCGCGGTCTGCAAAGCGAAGACGAAACCGCTGCAGGCGGCCACCAGATCGTAGCCCCAGGCATTCTTACAGCCGAGGGCATCCTGGATGAGGCAGCACGTGCTCGGGAACATCATGTCCGGGGTCACCGTCGGCACGACGATCAGGTCGATCTCTTCCGGCGCGGCCTTGGCCATCGCCATGGCCTGGCGCGCCGCGGCGATGCCGTGCACCGAAGCCGGTACGCCGGGCTCGCAGAGGCGTCGCTCCTTGATGCCCGTCCTCTCGACGATCCAGGCATCGCTGGTCTCGACGATCCGCTCGAAGTCATGGTTGGTGACCACCTTGTCGGGAAAGGACATGCCGGTTCCGGTGATGCCGGCGGTAAAGAGCGTCCGAGCCTGCATGGCATCCTTTCGGTTCGCGGGACTCACCCGTCGCTGTGACG
>JAQULN010000337.1 GCA_028718575.1 Candidatus Krumholzibacteriia bacterium
CCCGGACCGGGTCGTTGATCAGCAGGCGGTGCTCCGCGAGGTAGCGGGAATTCTGGACCACGCCAGCGAATTGACCCGTTCGCTGACCTTCGAACTGTTCCCACCGGCGTTGTATGAAGTCGGCCTCGATGCAGCGCTGGAGTGGCTCTGTCGCAGCTTCCGGCGCACGCGCGGCCTCGACTGCCATTTCACCTGTCTCGGCGAAACCAGAGAACTCACACAGGACTTGCGGGCGCTGCTCTATCAAGGCGCCCGCGAGCTGCTCGGCAATGTCTATCGGCACGCCGGGGCCGAGACGGCCGCAGTGACGCTGACCTGGGAGGCCGAGTCGATTTGCCTGCAGGTCGACGACGACGGTTGCGGGTTCGTAACGCGCGATCCGCCGCCCGCTACTCGGGGATCCGACGGCAGCGAGATGGTCGGCCTTCTGCCGGAGAATCCCGGACTCGACCCGGAACTCCATGGGTTCGGCCTATTCAACCTGCGCGAGCGACTGGGCCAGATCGGCGGTGAGCTCAGCACCGGCTCGTCGCTCCTCGGCGGCGGGCGGGTCACGATCACAGTGCCGCTGGCCGCAAGCGAGGACTGACGCGACATGGGAGAATTCTTCGCGCTGTTGACGGCCGCGTTTTGGGCGGGCGCGGTCATCCTCTTCAAGCGCAGCGGTGAGGAACTGCCGCCGTTGTTGCTCAACGCGTTGCGGGTTTCGGTGTCGTCCGTGTTGTTATTGTTGACCATGGCCGCGGTACGGCAACCCCCGTGGCGGCCGGCGCCGCTGCAGGACTTTCTGTTGATCGCCGCCAGCGGCGTGATCGCGATCGCGGTGGCGGACACCCTGTTCCACGCGTCGTTGAACCGCATTGGCGCCGGCTTGACGGCGATCGTCGACTGCCTGTATCCGCCACTGACCGCTTTTTTTGCGCTCCTGTTGCTGGGCGAGGTGCTGTCAGGCCCTGACTACGTCGGGATGGTCTTGGTGGTCGGCGCCGTCCTGGTGGCGAGCCAGGCGAAGCCGCCCGGTGGCACGACGCGCCGGACCTTGCTAGCGGGTGTCGGGCTGGGCGTGCTGGGTATGGCGGCGTTGAGCCTGGGAATCGTGATCGTCAAACCGGTTCTGCGACACCAACCGGTGATCTGGGTGACCGGAATGCGGCAATTCGTCACCCTGGCGATCCTGGTTCCGGCAGTTCTGATCTCACCCGCGGGACGCCGCGACCTGCGCCGCCTGCGGCTGTCGCGGCCGTTGCTTCGCTATGCCTTGCCGGGGACGGTTCTGGGCAGCTACCTGTCGCTGATCTGCTGGATCGCCGGCATGAAGTTCATCACCGCCGGGACGGCCGCCGTGCTCAACCAGACGGCGACGATCTACATCATTCTACTGGCGCGGATCGTCCTGCAGGAGCCGTTCACGCGGCGGCGCCTCGTGGCTTGCGTCATGGCCCTCGGCGGGGTCCTCTGTATTGTGCTGACCTGATACAAAAAAATAACCACTCATCATTGATTTTTTTGGAAACACGCGTTACATAACGCACGTTTTATTTGTCCGCCCGAACCGAAAGTGGGGACGCGGTGGCCAGAAGAACCACTTACAGCCAGGCCGATGTCGTCCAGGCGGCGATGGATGTTCTTGTGCAAGAAGGAGTTCAATCAGTGACGGCGCGGCGGGTGGCCGAGGCCCTCGGCGCGTCCACCGCGCCTGTGTACCGCAATTTCGCGAGCATGGAAGCGCTGCTCGGGGTCCTGCGCCAGCGCGGGATCGAGGTGGTGCTCGATTATTGCCGGCGCCCGTGGAGCCAGGATAGCTTCCTCAGCATGGGACTGGGCTTCATTCATTTCGCCGTCGAGAACCCACAGCTCTTCCGGACGCTGTACCTCGAGCCGGCCGGGGCGGATTGTCCAGAGCGGGAGATCCTCGGCGCACTCAGTCAGGATCTCGACCGCCATCCGTTTCTCGGGACGCTGCCACAGGCGCAGAAAGACGAACTCCTTTTTCAGGCCAGCATCTACTCGCTGGGCATCGCCACCACTGTGGTGAGCGGACGCTGGGAACAACCGGATCTGACGACCGTCGAGGGCTGGCTGCGCAGCGTGGGCGGGCTCCTGATTCGTGCGGCACTGATGTCGGCCGGCCTGCCGATTCCGCAAGAGATGGAACAGAGATTCGGCCAGTTCGCTGTGCCATGGCGGCATCCGGAACGCCGGACGTCAAAGGACGGACACCATGAATGATCAGACTCGCGGGTTGTGGCGTGCCTGTGCCGGGCTGTTGTGCTGGATCGTTTGGGTGCTGGCGGGGGCAGCGCCGACTACGGCGCAGGACCGGACGCCAGACTTGCAGGGCTTCGCTCCGGACGCGCCGGCCGCAGGGATCGTTGTCGCCCGCGCCGGCGGCGACTCGGTTTTGACGCTGGCCGATTGTCTGCGCTCGGCCCTGGCCTTCAACGACAGTTTGCGCGCTGAACGGGAGCGGCGGCGGGAACTGGACGGCCAGAAATACCAAGCGCTGGCAACCGGATTGCCGACGCTCGATCTGGTCGGCGATTGGACGCGGAGGCGAGACCCGAGTTACGCTCTGGATCCGTCGTTCGGCGGGGCGGGTGGGAGCTTCGCGCCGCCGCCGGGCGCGGATGCCTGGTTCGAACAATGGCTGGCCGGCTTCGGATCCCTGCTGCCGGCGGTAGCGGACATTCCCGCGAGCACCTACTGGACGACGCGGCTGAGCCTCAATTGGGAAATCAATCCGTTGAAGATCATCGGAGCGGTCGGAGCGGCGAATCTGGGTATCGAGCGCCAAGAACTCATGGTGCAGGCCGTCGAGCATGCCACGCAGGAGCAGGTCATCACGGCCTACCACGCGATCATCATGCTGGCCGAGGCGGCCCAGGCGGTGGCTGCCCAGCACGCCAATCAACAGGAGTTGCTGAGCCTGGCGCGGATGCGTTTCGAACTCGGAACCGCAACGCGGCTCGACACGCTGCAGGCGGCGGTCGCGCTGGCGAATATCGAACCGGAGTGGCGGCGCGCTCGGCAGCAGGTCGCCAATGCCGGCGCGCGGCTCAATGCCATCATGGGGCGTGATCCAGTCGCACCGTTGGCGATCGCCGCCGACACCGTTTTGGAACTCGACGAGCTGGATCGCGATCGCGCCTTGGCCCTGGCACAGGCGCGGCCGGAGCTGGCGGCGATGGATCGCCTGCTCGGCATGCTCGGCCGCCAGCGGCAGGCGTTCAGCGCCGACAGCCGGCCGTACTTGACGCTTTACGGCAGCTACGGCCGCGTGGGCACGACGTTCGACACGCAATGGGACGACGGACATCAGTCTTGGCTTGCCTCCGTGGCCGTCAACGTGCCCTTGTTCAGCGGCTTGCTGACCAAGGGACGCGTCGACGAAGCCCGCGCCCAGATCCGGCGCACCGAGGCCGAACTCGCCGGCTATCGGCGTCAGGCGCAGGTCCTGGTGCTCGAATTGCTGAACAACCTGGAGGCCGCCAGACAGAATTTGACGGCGGCCGACCTGAACCTCGAGCGAGCGCAGGAGGCGCTGGCCGAGAGCATGCTCATGTACCAGCTCGGCCAGGCCAGCTACCTCGCCGTGCTCGACGCCGAGTCGAACCACCTCGCGGCGCGTCGCATCCGCCTGGAAGCTCGCTACCAGGTCCTGACGCTGACCGCCGGCCTCAAGCGCGCGACGGGTCATTCGCCCGCCATTGCTCTTTCCGCCATCACCGGTCTGACAGTCGCCGGCCGCTAACAAGGAGTTCCGGTATGGGCCGCCATGGTCTTCGCTTATGCTTCTATGGTTTGCTACTTCCGGCGCTAGCCGTCGGCAGCGCCGGCTGTGCCGGCAAGCAGTCGGAGGACGGCCTGCGCGAGGCCGCCCGCAACGTCCGCGTCATGCCAGTGCAAACGTCCGCGGTCACA
>JAQULN010000338.1 GCA_028718575.1 Candidatus Krumholzibacteriia bacterium
GCTCGCGGCCGGCGAGGTCGTGCCGCTCGAACCGCAGGTGTTGTACCGCAGCGAGAGCGGCCTGCGCATGGTGCCGTCCCAGATCGAGACCTCGCTGGTTTCGGTGCCGGCGCTCAGCCAGGACCCGAACGCCCCGTCGGCGGCGCGACTCTACGTGGCGCATGAAGGCCGGCGGGTCGATGCGATCTGCATCAAGGGCGGGGCTCCGCAGCGCGTGCAGCTCGGCGACCAGACCTACTGGTTGGCTTACGGCTCGGTCATGCGCACCCTGCCGTATGAGATCTTCTTGCAGGAATTCCGTCTGGAGACCTATCCGGGCAGCGACAACCCGGCGAGTTACGAGAGCCACGTCCTGCTCTACGATCCCGAGCACGGCATCGACGGGCGGCCGGTGCGGATCTGGATGAACAACCCGCTGAATCACCGCGGCACGAAGCACTTCCAGTCGAGCTACGACCAGGATCGCCAGGGCACTATCCTGTCGATCAATCGCGACCCCGGCAAGATACCCACCTACATCGGCTATTCGATCTTCACGCTGGGCTTCGTGCTGGTCTTCGGGCGCGTGATCGCCGGGCGGGCGCGGGGCAGGCTTTCCGCGCCGATCGTCGCCGCCGCGCTGGCGCTCGGCCTGGCTTGGCTGGCGCCTGCGCACGCCGCAGCGCAACAAGCGGGCATGGCGGACAACGCCGGCGACCAAGGCCCGCCCCCGACCTTGCGCCTGTCGTCCGAGGTCCGCGCGCAGGCTGCGCGCCTGATCGTGCAGGATTTTCGCGGGCGCATGAAGCCGCTCGACACGCTGGCGCGCGAAACCTCGCTGAAGATTACCAAGCGGAGCGTGTTCGATGGTCACGATCCCGTCGAACTGTTCCTCGCGTTCGCCGTCGTGCCGTCGGCCTGGTACTATCATCCCGCGATCGCGATCGACAACCCCGGCGTGAAGGATCTGCTGGGGATCAGCCACGACCAGCACCACGTGGCACTGGCCGCGGTCCTGGCGGGCGGCCGTTACCGGCTGCAGAACGACGTCGAGCTGGCGCATCGCACCGCGCCGAGTCAGCGCAACAAGACCCAGCAGAAGCTCATCGCCTTCGATGAGCGGGTCCACCTGTTGTTCGGCGCGTTGCAGGGCGCGTCGCTGCGGATCTTCCCGCTCCCGGACGATCCCGGGAATACCTGGGACGGCATCCAGACTGTGCTGGAGCGGCTCGGGCGCGACGACCCGCGGCGGGCCGAGTTCGAGGCCGCTGCCGAAGCGCTGTTCACGGGTCTGGAAGCGGGCGACCAGACGCGAATCGCATCCGGCCTGCAACAGACCGCCGAATTGCAGCGGCGCTACGGCCAGGGGGTCAAGCCGTCGTCGCTGCAGATCAACGCGGAACTGCAGCTGAACCGGCTGAATCCGTTCGCGCGCTCGACCCTGCCCTACCTGGCGGGTTTCGTGCTCTTGATCACCGCCTATTTTATCGGCCTGTTCCGCCGCGACGAAGCGCCATGGTCTTTCCGCCATCCGCTCTACGCGCTGGGTATGCTCCTGTTCGTCGCCGGTTTCGCCCTGCACGTCTACGGTTTCGTGCTGCGCTGGATCGCGTCGGGGCGGGCGCCGTTGAGCAACGGCCACGAGTCGCTGCTGTGGGTGGCCCTGGCGGTGGGCCTGGCCGGTCTGGTGTTCGAGGTCAGAAGTCGCACGGCGGCGGCAGCAGCGCTCGGCTCGCTACTGGCCGCGGTGGTACTCGGGGTGGCCCAGATGAGCGTCTTCGACCCGGCGATCGGGCCGCTGGTGCCGGTGCTCGCTTCGTACTGGCTCAATATCCACGTGACGATCATCACAGCCAGCTATGGTTTCCTCGGTCTGTGCAGCTTGCTGGGGTTTTTGACCCTGCTGCTGTTGATCATCGCCGCGTTGAGCCGGCGTCCGGTCGCCGCCGCGGTGGCCAAGCTGGACCGGCTGAACTTCGACGCGATGATCGTCGGCCTGGGATTGCTCGCTGTCGGTACGCTGTTGGGCGGCGTCTGGGCGAACGAGAGCTGGGGCCGCTACTTGGGCTGGGACCCCAAGGAGACCTGGGCTCTCGTTTCGGTGTTGGTCTACGCCATGATCCTGCACTTCCGCTGGATCCCCAAGCTGGCGAACGCGTTTGTGCAGGCGGCGTGGTCGTTCATCGCGATCTGGGTCATCATCATGACCTACTTCGGCGTGAACTACCTCCTGGTGGGGTTGCACAGCTATGCCGCCGGCGAGGCGGCGAGCATTCCCACCTGGGTGATCATTTCCTTCCTGGCGATGCTGGCGGTCGCCGTGATCGGCTATTTCGCCTGGCGGGATTCGGAGGCCGGTGGGTTGGAGCGATCTTGACCCGGGTCATGCACGAATAATCCGGGTTTACGAGATCCTGACTTGCACTCCCGCCGCGCTGTCCGTAACTAGAGTACGGAACCGTCGGGCCGGGGGGCCGCGGCGATGTTTCGGGGGTGTCGACCCGGTTTTCCGGGACCGAGCGTTGCCGCAGATAGGTCGCCTGCGGTCTGGCGGTTGCTAGACCCGGGACCTCCTAGTCAGCCCTCTGGGGTCGCAGGTACGCTGCCGGCCCCTCGACAGGGATGTCGAGGGGCCGGTTCCATTCTGGTCATTCTGTCGGTTTCCGGGCTATTTCTTCGGTTTGTTGAGCATGAAGATATTGCCGCTGGCGCCCTGGGCGACCGGACGCGGCCTGGCGACACCCGCCGCCGTATCGGCGGTTTCCGGCTCGGTCGTTGCCAGCGCCTCTTCCGCCTCTTCTTCGGTCAGGCTCGCCACGGGCGGTTCGGGTGTGGCGGCGGCCGGCGTGGGCGGCGGGGCTGGCGCGGGCGGCGGCGCTGGCGCGGGCGGCAGCGCTGGCGCGGGCGGCGGCGCTGGCGAAGCTGACGCAGCTGGCGCCGGCGCGGGTGTGGGTGGCGAGGAGGCTGGCGGAGGCGTTTGCGAAGTCGGATCGGCGGTGGACGCCGCACTCGGTTCGGCCACAGGTTCGGGAGCCGGGTCTGGCGTGGCGGGCGCTTCGCCGGCCGGTTTCGGTCGTTTCAGCATGAAGACGTTCGAGTTGCTGCCTGAAGGAGTAGGAGGCGCCTTCCTGGCTTTCGCGGCCGGCACCGGTGCAGGTGCCGGCGGCTTGGCCGTTGGCGCAGCCGCGGTCCGGTCCTGTTCGGAGACGCCGAGGGTCTTCTGATTGGTCTCGGCGGCGACTTGCGCCAGTTCGTCGAGGAGGTTGTCGGTCACCGCCGAAAGCTCCTCGATGTCGACCGAATCGGCAGCCGGGTCGGGGACCGGTTCAGGGATCGGCTCAGAAGTCGGCGCAGAAACCTCCTGCGCTGCTGACTGGGTGGGTGTCGAGGCCGCCGCCTCCGCGGCTGGTTGCGCCGGCGACGGATCGTCCGACTCCGGGGCCGACGCGGCGGGCGTTTCGGCGGCTACGGCCGGTGCCGGCGACGGGGGCGGCGGCAGCGGTTGCATCACCGGCGGCGGTGCGTAGGCCGCGCCCGGTTGCACGCGGGACGGCGGTTCAAGCATCAGCTCGCCGAGGTGCGCGGCTACCTTGCGCACGGCGCCGATATTCTTGATGATCTGCCCGATCGCTTCCTCGTACTGACGCTGGCTGGCGAGGATGCCGCCGACCGCGGCCTCGATGTGGCCGGCGGAGTCGGTGGTGGCGGCGGCGAGTTGCTTGACTTCCTGCGCGACCACGCTGGTGAACGCCTCGCCCGTGGCGCCGGTCGCGGCGGCCTCGGCCTCGATGCGGCCGGCGATCTCCTGGCTTCGTGCGGCCAGTCCGCGTACCCGTGCCACGACGGTTCCCATCTCGCGCGCGGTATCCAGCAGTTCGCGGGCGGTGTCGGCG
>JAQULN010000339.1 GCA_028718575.1 Candidatus Krumholzibacteriia bacterium
CCAGGCACTCGACGCCCTCCAGGGCGAAAAGGCCGTCGGGCGTCTTTTCGCCGAGGCGGATGCCCAGCCGTTTCTCCAGATGGGCGATCACGGCGCGGGCTCCCATGATGTGGCAGCTGATGTTCCGGCAGACCTGCAGGACGTGGCGCGCCGGCGGCTCGGTCCGGAACATGGTGTAGAAGGTCAGCAGCTCGTGCACCCGCGCCAACGTCACGCCCAGCGTCTCGACCAGGTACGCGACCGCCGCCGGCGGCACCCAGCCCAGTTCATCCTGCACGACCCAGAGGCTCGGCATCAGGGCGCTCTGGCGCGTCGGGTAGCGCGCGACGATCGCCGCGATGCGCTCGCGCGCGGCTTGGCTCAAGTCCGCGGCGACTTGGTCGGGTCTGTCCATCCTCTGCTCCGTCGCGTTCGGGGCCGCCCGCGTCAGCGGTCCAGTTCCCCGGCGATGATGTTCAGGCTGCCCAGGGTGGCGATCGCGTCAGCGACCATGCCGCCCTTGATGATGTGGGTGAAGGCGCCGTAGATGGGAAAACACGGCGGCCGCACCTTGATTCGGTACGGACGGCCGCCGCCGTCGGCAATGCAATAGAAGCCCAGCTCGCCGTTGGCGCCCTCGCCGCAGCCGTAGGCGGCGCCCGCCGGCACCTGGATCCCTTCGTAGATCAGTTTGAACTGATTCATCACGCCTTCGATGCTGCCGTAGACTTTCGCCTTGGGCGGCAGGATCACACGCGGCTCGTCGACGTTGACCGGCCCGGCGGGCAACTTCTGCAGAGCCTGCTCGATGATCCGCTTGCTCTGGACCATCTCCGCGAGGCGAACCATGATCCGGGCGTGCGTGTCGCCGTCCTCGCCGGTCGGCACGTCGAAATCGTATTCCTGGTAATCGAGAGTCGGGTGCACCTTGCGGACGTCGTAGGGTATCCCGCAGGCCCGCAGGCACGGGCCCGTCAGGCCGTAGCTGACGGCATCGGCGCGGCTGATGGCGCCAATGCCGACCGTGCGGTCGAGGAAGATGCGGTTGCGGGCCGCGAGCTTGACGACGTCGCGGACGGCCTCCTCGAGCATGCGCAGTTTGGTCCGCACCTCGTCTTCGCAACCGGGATAGAGATCGTGGCTCAGTCCGCCGATCCGTGCGTAGTTCGTGGTCAGCCGGCTGCCGCAGAGCTTCTCGATGATCTGGCACATCGCCTCGCGGACGTAGAAGGTGTACCAATACATGGTCAACGCACCCATGTCGACCAGATTGGTCCCCACACAAACCAGATGATCGATGATGCGCGACAGCTCCGAGACGATGACGCGGATCACGCGGCAGCGCGGCGTCACCTCCACGTGCAGCAGTTTCTCGACCGCCAGCGCGTAGATCACGTTGTTGAGCATCGGCGAGCAATAGTTGAGACGATCAGTGTACGGCATCACCTCGGCCCAGGTGTGGTCTTCCGCTTCTTTCTCGAAACAGCGGTGCAGATAGCCGATCTCCGCGCGGGCTTCGACGATGGTCTCGCCGTCGAGCAGGCATTCCGCGCGCAGGCAGCCGTGCATGGCGGGATGGCTCGGCCCCAGGTTCACCGTCAGCAAATCCGAGGGATGGATCTCGTCGCCGGCCCCCGTCGGATTCTGCGCGAGGCTGGCGCGATGCGCCGCGCGCGCGATGTCGTGGTCGCTGAAAAGCTTTTCGGGCGCCGATAGCTCCTGCCCCAACTCCACGGGGTAGTCCTTGCGCAGGGCATGTCCCTCGAACTCGTGATGGCAGAGGATGCGGCGCAGGTCGGGGTGGCCGGCGAACGGCACGCCGAACAGATCGTAGACTTCGCGCTCGTGCCAGTCGGCGGAACGCCAGAGAGCGCACGCCGACGGCACGGCTTCGCCCTCGCGTACGGATACCCGCACCCACACCTGCCGCGGCGCGGACAACGAGCGTACGTAATAGATCACGTCGAACCGCTGCTCGCGGTCAGGATAGTCGACGCCGATCACGTCTGCGAGCATCTCGCAGCCGCCGCGTTGCTGCAAATAGCGGAGCACCGCGGTCACGCGCGCCGGTGCGACCGTGACGTGGTGGTCGCCGCGATAAGCGCTCGCGGCGAGGATGTCCGCGCCGAATTCCTGCCGTAACGCCTGCACCAGCTTCTCGCTCATGGTCCCTTCCCGGTTGCCCGCCGCTTCAGCCGGTCTGCTCGCCGTGGCGCTGTGCGCTGGCGACTAGCCCCTCGCGGTCGATCTTATCCTGCAAGAGCAGCAGACCGTGGAACAAGTTCTCCGGCGTCGGCGGGCAGCCGGCCACGTAGATGTCGGTGGGAATCACGCGATCGATGCCCTGCAGGGTGCCGTAGTTCTTGTAGAATCCGCCGCTGCTGGCGCAGACACCCATGGCCACGACCCATTTCGGTTCGCACATCTGCGCGTAGATCGTTTTGAGGATCGGCGCCTGCTTGTAGCTGATCGTCCCGGCCACGATCATCAGATCGCTCTGGCGAGGCGAGAAGCGCACCAATTCCGCGCCGTACCGGCTCAGATCGTGGTAGCTGGAAACCGCTGCCATGAACTCGATGGCGCAGCAGGCCGTGCCGTAAGGAATCGGCCAGAGGGAATACTTGCGGCCCCAGTTGATCGCTTGCCGCAGGCGAGTCGTCAGGAAATTGCCGGGATTGGCGAGATCTACTGCCATTCGAGACCGCCTTTGCGCCACTCGTAAACCAACCCGACGACCAGGATCAACAGAAAGGGCCCCATGACCGCCAAAGCGTAGTCGCCGGCGCCGGCCTGCAGAAATGAACGCAGCGACAGGACCCACGGCAGTAGGAAGACCGTTTCCAGATCGAACAACAAAAACAGCAGAGCGATCAGGAAGAAACGGATGAAGAAACGGATCTGCACGGTACCGCGCGGCGGGATGCCGCACTCGTAGGGCGTCTCCTTGAGCGGGTCGCGCCGGCGCGGACCGAGCCAGTAGCTCAGGGCCAAGAACAGGGCAGCGAACAGGATGGCGACCAACAGCACGAGCAGGACCGGAACGGCAGCGGCGGTCATGGTGTCTCCCGGCGGTGAGCCTCGCGGCAAACGATAGCGGGACCAGCGCGGAGCGCTGGGTCCAATTCATAAAGGAATTCCCGCCAGAACGCCAAGCCAATTGTCGGTGTGGCGCGGCAACCGGTCGCTCTGGCCGTGCGATCGCGCCCGCGCCGGGAATTCAGCCGCCCGTGGCCGGAAAACCGCCGGCCAGCAGCCGGCTCGGCGAGGCAGCGGTGCCGCAGGCACTGGCACATTCGCCCCCGTATGCCTCATAAAACTTTGCAAAATAATAGCCTAGCATGGCGGCCGCTCTTGGGCACGCCCGTTGCACGCCCGCCAACATCGGCCGCCGCGGCGGCGGCTTACCTTTTGCCCCAGGAGTGACTGCGATGACCGCAACGTCCACTGAACTCAAGCCGAGCGTCCAGATCCCCGCCCCCATGGCCGAGATCGTGCAGGCCGGCCGCGAGGCGCTCAACCGGGGCGACCTCGCGACGGCTCGGGATTGCTTCGTCAAGGTCACCCAGTTGTATCCCGGCGTGGCGGTCGGGCACAACAATCTCGGCGCGTTCTACATGGGGCTCGGCGATCACGCCCTCGCAGCGGAGTGCTTCACGAGGGTGCTGGACCTGCTGCCCGACAACCCGAACATCCGTTTCAACCTGGCTGTCGCTAAGTTCGCTCTGGGCGAGTACCAGCAGGCCGCCGTCGAGTTCGCGTCCGTCGCCGAAATGACCCCCGCCGACCCCGACGTGGTCAACAACCTCGGTTCGGCGGGCTCCTCGGCCGGCGACCTCGTCAGTGCCCGCCGCACCTGCCTTACTGCCTTGC
>JAQULN010000340.1 GCA_028718575.1 Candidatus Krumholzibacteriia bacterium
CGCTGCCGAATGTGCTCGGATTGGTGCGGTACGAGAACTCGGTGATGCCGCCCATGGCGACCTGAAAGAAATCCGTCTCGTGGCCGCGGTAATATTTTGCGAAATGTTCGTCTCCGAGCGGATACGAGCTCCGCCGGTCCATCCGGTCGAGGCCGTCGACGGGATCGGGGTTGATCTCCAGGTCGGGATTCCCATAGCGGCCGTTCGCCTGCTCGAGGTCCCACCAATTGTCTTGAACGTGCCAGATCGACACGCCCGTGCTCGGGTAGACTCCGTATGCTGATCCGATGCCGCTGTGGTACGACAGCCGGAGATGCTCATTGGCGAAAGCGGCGCCGAAAGCCTGCAGGTCGACGCACAGATAATTGGGACTGTCTCCTTGCAGGTCATGCAAGGAGAGCGCTAGTGTCTCCGCCACGATCGGTTGCGGCGCGGCTACCCACCCGAGACGCGTCAGATCCACAGGATTGAACGGCACGAAGCCCGTTTCATGGATCACGCTCGGCCGCATCACCGCGTAGACGCCATAGGACATGGTCGAATCTGCCGCCGTGTGTCCCAGATACAGCACGTGTCCAAGCTCGTGCTGGACGATGAACTTCAACGTGGCATACGAGAATATATTCGCGGCGGGACTCCGCGAGGTACGGATATTGACGGTGATGCCGGCGTGAGCCGTTGTAACGTCGTCGATCGGCAGCGAGAGGCCGGTGCCGCTGTTTCCGGCCCAATCGGTCGCGATCTTGTAGCGATGGAAGAAGAACAGCAGATCGCAATCGATCACCTGACCATAGACACCGCGAATGGTTTCCAGGATCTCGCCATTGACCGCCTTCCAGCCATCCGATCCTGCATCTTCCAGCTGCTGATAGTACGACAGAGGGTTGGCAGCCACCCAGTAGCGATTGGGATGATTCGGATCCGTCAGCGTCGAGCAGGCGATCGTCAGTTGCCCGCGGCTCTCCGCCGCGAGGAAGGCGCTCAAGGAATTCGGTAGATCGTTGATGTAGTGGGGCGGCAGATCCTGAACGCACGGATCGTCGCCGTCGCAAACACCCGCGAACGAGATGAAGATCAACTTGGCGACATAATGGCCGATCGGCGGCACCTGCTGTCGGGTTGGGTCTTCAAGCTCGTGGCCGCAAAACGGCTCTGGTTCGGTGCCGAAGCAGCGGATAGAGGTGTTGACGACGATGAATACCGACGCGACGAGTATCAAACGTACCGGCCACATGTCAGGGCCTCCCGCCACTCCAGACGATCCCCACTATCGCGCTCTCGAAACCGAGGCAGGTCAATGCCCCAATCTGTTGAACGTCAGTCTTGGCGGTAGCAACCCCCCGTGAGAGCGCCCACGTCGAGCGCGCCGATTCATGCTAGCCGATCTGAGATCTGGGGATCAAGTAGTATTCGGAGATGCTAGTACCGTCAGCAATGTCCACCGTTCGACGCGACTATTTCGAGAACGGCGACACCTTTCGATGCTGCCAACCGCTACCCTTACGCGATCGCCAGCAACCGGTGGAAACGCGCGTCGCCGCCCAACTCGGGATGGAACGTCAGACCGACGATGCGTCCCTGGCGCACACCCACGACCTCGCCGCCGAGCCGGCGCGCGATCACCTCGGCGCCCGGCCCCACGCCGGCGATGCGCGGAGCGCGGATGAAGACCACGGACAGCGTGCCGTCGACCGCCGGCGACCCGGCCGCGGCCGCGGCCGCGCCGGAGGCCAGTCCGCCTTCGAGCCGCACGGGTTCGGTGAAGCTGTCGATCTGCCGCC
The DNA here is from genome assembly GCA_028718575.1 of Candidatus Krumholzibacteriia bacterium. Taxonomy (GTDB): domain Bacteria; phylum Krumholzibacteriota; class Krumholzibacteriia; order LZORAL124-64-63; family LZORAL124-64-63; genus Glo-17. Next base: position 1,782 of record JAQULN010000340.1, read on the forward strand.
CGTAGCCGTTGCGCCTGACGGTGACATCGAGCAGGCCGAGCGGGCGCACGCCGTGCCAGTCGGCCTGGGCCTCGTCGACCAATCCGCGCGACAGCATGATCAACCCGGCGCAGGTGCCCAAGATGGGCTTGCCGGCCGCGGCGAAGGCGAGCAGCGGTTCGCGCAGGCCGTTGCGATCGATCAAACGCGACAGGGTGGTCGATTCGCCGCCGGGGATGACCAGCGCGCCAGCTTGCGCCAGCTCGGCGGGACGCCGCACCTGGATCGTCTCGCGACCCAGCTGTGCGAGCATCCGGCGGTGCATCTCATAGTCGCCCTGCAAGGCCAACAGACCGACCGGCAGCGGCATCGCGGGCATCATAGCGCCTCGTATGACGGTGTCGCCCGCTACCAGCCGCGGCTGGCCATCTTTTCCTGCTCGGGCAGGTTGGCCACGTCGATGCCGGCCATCGCCTCGCCCAGGTGCATGCTGATCTCGAGCAGCTTGGCCGGGTCGTCGTAGTAGGTCACCGCCTGCACGATCGCCTCGGCGCGCGGCTTGGGATCGCGGCTCTTGAAGATGCCCGAGCCCACGAACACCGTCTCCGCGCCGAGCTGCATCATGAGCGCGGCGTCGGCCGGAGTCGCCACGCCGCCGGCAGCGAAGTTCGGCACCGGCAGCTTCCCGAGGCGCTTGACCTCGAAGAGCAACGAGACCGGCGCGCCCAGGTTCTTGGCCTCGGCCATCAGTTCGTCGTCGCGCAGCACCGTCAGGCGCTTGATCCCCTCCTGCACCATGCGCATGTGGCGCACCGCCTCGACGATGTTGCCCGAGCCGGCTTCGCCCTTCGTGCGGATCATCGCCGCGCCCTCGCCGATGCGCCGCAGCGCCTCGCCCAAGTTGCGGCAGCCGCACACGAACGGCACCTTGAAGTCCCACTTCCAGACGTGGTTGTGCTCGTCGGCCGGGGTCAGGACCTCGCTCTCGTCCACGAAGTCGACGCCTAGGGCCTCGAGGACCTGCGCCTCCGCGAAGTGGCCGATGCGGCACTTGGCCATGACGGGGATCGAGACCGTGTCCTGGATCGCCTTGATCATCCGGGGCTGGCTCATGCGGGCAATGCCGCCGTCGGCCCGGATGTCCGCGGGGATGCGCTCGAGCGCCATGACGGCGACCGCGCCCGCCTCCTCGGCGACGCGCGCCTGGTCGGCGTTGGTCACGTCCATGATCACGCCGCCCTTGAGCATTTCGGCGAGGCCGATCTTCTGGCGCATCAGTTCCTGCGCCTCGCTGCTCACCCAGGGAAAGTCCATCGCTGCTGCCTCCTCATCTTGGCCGCCGTCCCGGCCGCCACGACTCGTTACGGCCGCCGCCGTCGCGCGCCCCGCGCCGCGGCGGCAGCCTTGCCGATTGGTCCCGCCGCCGCGAACGCCGGCGGGGCAAGATAACCATCGACGCTTGCCGGCGAAAGCGCCGGCTCGCTGGTCAGACAATCGCCGGTTCGGGCACCGGTCCGCGTTCGAGCAATCCAGCCAACATCTGCAGTCCGTCCGCCAGCTCGCGGTGATCCCGCGCCGCGCTGAGGCTCACACGGACCGCGGCCGGCGGCGCGGCGTCGCCCACGGTGAAGGCTTCGGACGGGGCGACGGCCACCCCCCGCTCGCGCGCCGCGCGTACGAAACGGTCGGCGCGCCACGGCGCCGGCAGCTCGAGCCACAGAAAGTACGATCGCGGCGCCGAGCGGTACCGGCCGGCCGGCAGCAGCTCGCGCGCCAGGTTCTGCCGCACCGCCGCCTCGCGCTGCTTGCGTGCGGCGACCTCGGCCGCAGTGCCGTCGGCGATCCACCGCGCCGCAACCTCGACGTTCAAGGCCGGCAGCGCCCACAGCGACGCCGTCACCGCGAACGTGAGCTGCTCGATGCGATCCGCCGGCGCCGCGAGAAACGCCACCCGCAGGCCGCCCGCCAGTAGTTTCGACGTGCTGGCAATGTAGAACGCGCGCGAGGCGATGCGCGCCGCGAGCGGCGGCGCCGCCTCGTCCGCAAGCAGTCCGTG
>JAQULN010000341.1 GCA_028718575.1 Candidatus Krumholzibacteriia bacterium
GCTGCGGACTACCGGTCGCCACCATTGCGGACGCCGTGACCGACCTCCGGCCGGCGTTGCTGTGGCTGAGCATCTCCGGTACGGCCGTTGCCGAAGAGATCCTCGATGGTGCGGCGAAGCTCGTCGCAGCGACGCGATCGCGAGACGTCCACATTGTCGTCGGCGGCCGCGCCGCCACGGACAGCGTGTTGGCGGTTCTGCCGGGAGCGAAGACCGTCGCCAGCCTGCGAGAGCTGAGTGGGATCGCGCGGACCATGTTCACCCAGCAGCAAACCCCGGCTGATTCTCGGTAAGTCGCGGCACCTCGCGGCCACCGGCGCGGCGCAACTTCGTTTTCTTTTCGGCGTCGTCTCCCCGCCGACCCGATCAGATCGCCTCCCGGGAGGTTCGTCATGCGTCGAAACGCGGCTCGTCGCGCGCTGCTGTCGCTCTTGCTGCCCTGCTTGCTTCTTCCTGCGGCAACGAGCGCCGTCACGCCCGAACAACCGCCGCTCACCCTGCACTTGGAGGAACTCTGGCGCGACGGTGGCGCCAATGACGATTTCATGATCGGCTTGCCCGTCGAGGCTGTGGCCGATACGGACGGCCGGGTCTATCTGGCCGATCAGCAGCTCTGCCGGGTGTTCGTGTTCGAGCGCGATGGCCAGCTTGCCGGCACTCTCAGCCGCGAGGGCGAAGGACCAGGGGAGGTGCGCGGCCCCGTCGACGTGGTTTTGCTGCCGGACGGCACCGTAGGCGTCGCCGAGTTCTTCCCTGGTAGACTCGTGAAATTGACGCGCGACGACCTGCCCGCCGGCGAGGTCGTGATCGACGTGGGCCGGGGCAAGACCGGCGGCTTCACCATTCAGACGATGGCGGAGTCGGCGGGCGAACACCTCCTGGTCGCGGGTTCGCGTTCAGTGCCGAAGGAGCGAGTGCTCGAACGCACGCATTTTTTGGCGATGATCGACCAACAGGGACGCGAGTTGGTCCGGTTCACCGAACAAATCGCCGAGATCCAGCGCCCCCACTCGGTGGTGCACGAGGATGACTTCCTGCCCTGCTTCCCTCTGGCCAGCACCCTGGGCCCCGACGGGCGCGTGTACGCGCCCCGTGCACGCGACCGCTACGAGGTGGCCGTCTACCGGCCCGACGGCGCCCTCGAACGCGTCATCGAGCGTCCGGAGTTCATTACCTGGCGCCGCGACCAGCGCGATCACCGCCGGATCCTCGCCCTTTTCCAGGCCTGGGCCAGCCCGAACCCCGAGACCTGGCCCGAGTTCGACCTCGAGAAGACCGAGCGAGCCATCAGTGCTTTGCACATCGACGACCGTGGCCGCCTCTGGGTGCAGCACAGCCGCAGCAACCGCAACCAGCCCGACGGGGTGTTCCTCACCCTCGACCTCTACGCTCCGGACGGCCGCTGGCTGCGGGAGGTAAGCCTCGTCTGTGAGGGCAACTCCATCAGCGATGGCCTCCGTTTCCTGCGCGACGGCAGGGTGTTGCTTATCAAGGGTTTCGTCGTCGCGCGCCTGGCGTGTCTCGGCGGATCTTCGGCCACCTTCGGCGAAGACGACGCCGCGACCGTGGAGATCGTCTGCTACCGTCTCCCCGCCTTCGATTGACCGGTTGCGGCCAGGCGCTTGACGCGTTCAGAACGGCCAGAAGTTGTTGTCGTGCCAGACACGCTCGGTCAGTTCCTTGTCGAACTGCTCGAGCAGCCGCACATGTTCGCGCTCCCAGGCGGCCAGCCACTTGTACAGGGCCTGCTCGTTGGGATCGGTGGCGGTTTCCGCGCGCTCGGCATAGAGCTTGACCGCGCGCTCTTCCATCCCCATCGCCGCCGAGATCGCCGCCGCCTCGAAGCCGGCCGCCTCGATCTCGCCGCGCGTATTGCGATCCAGAACCGCTTTATAGACGTCGCCAGAGGCCGCGGCCATCGGGATGAATGTATGGTCTTTTCGGTACTGGGCGAACTGCTGCGAGAGCTGCTCGATGTGGAGGTCCTCTTCCTTGGCCATCGCCGCGAAGACCTCCTTGACGACCGGGCTTTTCGCCGTCTCCGCAGCCTTGGTGTAGAATGCCTTGCCGCGCCGCTCGAGCATGATCGCGCTTTTGAGAACTTCGATTGCTTTGTCGCTCATGGTCTTACTCCTTGAGATGAACGTTCTGCCGCGATCAGACGAGGTCGAAACGGTCCAGGTTCATGACCTTGTTCCAGGCTGCGACGAAATCGCGCACGAACTTCGCCTGCGCATCGTCCTGCGCATAGACCTCGGCCAGGGCGCGCAACTGCGAGTTGGCGCCGAAGACCAGGTCGACCCGGGTGCCGGTCCACCGGCGCTCGCCGGTCTTGCGGTCGCACCCTTCAAAAGTGTCGCCGGCAGCGGAGGTCGGTTTCCACACGGTGCCCATGTCGAGCAAGTTGACGAAGAAGTCGTTGGTGAGCGCTCCGGGTCGCTTCGTGAACACGCCGTGCGTCGAGCCGCCCACGTTGGCGCCGAGCACGCGCAGCCCGCCTACCAGCACCGTCATCTCGGGCGCGCTCAGGGTCAAAAGCTGCGCCTTGTCGACGAGCATGGCCTCCGCCGGCACGGAGAACGCCTTCTTCTGGTAGTTGCGGAAGCCGTCAACCTCCGGTTCGAGCACAGCGAACGACTCCACATCCGTCTGGTCTTGCGCGGTATCCGCGCGGCCGGGCGTGAAGGGGACCGCGACCGCATGGCCGGCCGCCTTGGCCGCAGCCTCGACCGCCGCGCAGCCCGCCAGCACGATCAGGTCGGCCAGGGAGACCTTCTTGCCGCCCTTCTGGGCGCCGTTGAAGTCCTTCTGGATAGCTTCCAGCGTCGCCAGCACCGTCGCCAGTTTTGCCGGCTGGTTGACGTCCCAGTTTTTCTGCGGCGCCAGGCGAATGCGGGCGCCGTTGGCGCCGCCGCGCTTGTCCGAGCCGCGGAAGGTGGAGGCCGAAGCCCAGGCGGTCGACACCAAGTCCGCCGCCGGCAAACCGGAGGCCAGGACCTTGGCTTTCAACGCCGCGATGTCCTTGGCGTCGATCAGCGGGTGGTCGACGGCAGGGATCGGGTCCTGCCAGATGAGGTCCTCGGCAGGGACCTCCGGGCCGAGGTAGAGCGCCTTTGGGCCCATGTCGCGGTGGGTCAGCTTGAACCAGGCGCGGGCGAACGCGTCCGCGAACGCCTCCGGGTCCTTGTGGAAACGGCGCGAGATAGGCTCATAGATCGGATCGAAGCGCAGCGACAGGTCGGCCGTGGTCATCATGGGCCGATGTTTCTGCGCCGGATCGTGGGCGTCAGGAATCATGTGCTCTTCTTTGACGTCCTTGGCCAGCCATTGCCAGGCACCGGCCGGGCTCTTGACCAGTTCCCACTCGTAGCCGAACAACATGTCGAAGTAGCCCATGTCCCATTTCGTGGGGTTGGGCTTCCAGGCACCCTCGATGCCGCTGGTGGTAGTGTGCACGCCCTTGCCGGTGCCAAGGCGGTTGATCCAGCCGAGGCCTTGCTCTTCGACGGGGGCGGCTTCCGGTTCCGGACCGATCAACTTGGGGTCACCGGCACCGTGCGCCTTGCCGAACGTGTGTCCACCGGCGACGAGCGCGACGGTTTCTTCGTCGTTCATGGCCATGCGGGCGAACGTCTCGCGCACGTCGCGGCCCGACGCCACGGGATCGGGATTGCCGTCCGGGCCCTCGGGGTTCACGTAGATCAAACCCATCTGCACGGCGGCGAGCGGGTTCTCCAAATTGCGGTCGCCAGAGTAACGGCTGTCGGGCTTGTCGCTCGTGGCAAGCCACTCGCGTTCGGATCCCCAGTAAATGT
>JAQULN010000342.1 GCA_028718575.1 Candidatus Krumholzibacteriia bacterium
GCCATGGTCGTGGTCCTTGCGTGGGGGCCGCTGGGTTGCCGTCCGCGGCCATCAGAGCACCGAGCCGCGGGGCATCTCGCAGCGCCTAAGATAACCGGCGCCGGGACTGGAACCAAGGGAATGCGGCGGACCGGGCGGCGTTTCGCCTTACAGAAAGCTATCGCGCGCGGCGGCCGCAGGGTACACTCCCGGGCATGAACATCGCGCTCATCGAAACCCACGCCGTGCCCGGCATGTGGAAATACGACCTCGGTCTGGGGCGCGCCCTCGAAGACCTCGGCGGGCGCGTGACTATTTACACGGCAGCCTGTTTTCCTGTCGAGCAGGCGACTGCCGGCGGCGTCTGGCGCGGCTTTCCCGACCTGCGCGTCCAGCCGAATCTGTTCGTGAAGGGGCTGCGCTACGCGGCGGCCACCTTGCGCATGCTGGCCGCGGTCCGGCGCGGCGGGTTCGACATCGTCCACTGGCAGCACTTCAACGTGTTGCCGCCCCTGGAGACATTTACCGCCCGGGCGCTGGGACCGTTGCGCCGCCGCCTGGTGATGACCGTGCACGACATCGACACCTGGGAGGCGGTCAAGGGCGGTTCGCCCGCGTTCTTGCGGCGCACTTACGGCGCCGCGGCGCGTCTGATCGTGCATCATCGGGCGAACGCGCCCGAGCTGGCCCGGCGGTTCGCGATTGCGCCGGAGCGCATCCGCGTGGTGCCGCACGGCAGCTACGACGGTTTCGTGACCTCGCCGGTCGACCGCGCCGCGGCCCGGCGCCTGCTCGGGCAGCCGGCCGCCGCGCCGCTCGTCCTCTTCTTCGGCGAGATGCGGCGTGAGAAGAACCTCGACGGCCTGGTGCGTGCGATGGCTGAGGTGCGGCGGCGTGTGCCCGCGGCGCGGTTGCTGGCGGCCGGCAAGCTGCGCCACCTCGACCCGGCGCCGCTATTGGCCGAGATCGCTCGCCTCGGCTTGCGCGACACCGTCGATTTCCGCCCGGTCTTCGTCGACGACGGGCACGTGGACGCCTACTTCGCCGCGGCCGACGTGATTGCGCTGCCGTATCGCGAGATCACCCAGAGCGGGGTCGTGTTCCAGGCGATGACCGCCGGCCGTCCCGTCGTGGCGACCGACGCGGGTGCGCTCGGCCAGACGGTGCGCGAGTCAGGCTGCGGCGTGGTCGTCCCGCCGGGCGACGAAGCGGCGCTGGCGGACGCCCTGGCCGACCTGCTCGGCGACCCGGAGCGCGCCGCGCGCCTCGGCGCCGCCGGCCGCGACGCGGCTGCCACCACCTATAGCTGGCAGCGCTGCGCCCGCGACACCTGGACCGTGTACGAGGAGGTCCGCGGCGCGTGATCGCCTACCTGACGCACACCTACCCGAACTATAGCACCACCTTCACCCAGGCCGAGGTGGCGCGTCTGCCGGTGGCGGTCTGGTCGCTGCGCCGGCCGCCGGCGGCGTTTCTGACGCCCGACCTCGAACCCGAATGCGATCGCACCCGCTACGTGCGGCCGCTCGGTGTGCGGCGCCTGTTGGCCGCGAACCTGCGCGCGGCGTTCGGCCGCCGCGCCGGCCGCTGGTGGCGCACGGTGTTCGCGCTGACCGCCGCCGCCGGACCGCATCCGGTGGAAATGGCCAAGACCAAGTTTCATGTCTTCGAGGCGGTGGCCTGGGGCGAGCAACTCGCGCGCGATGGGGTCGCCATGGTGCACGTGCAGTTCGCCGACTCGGCGGCGACCTACGCCTGCGTGGTGCACCGCGTCTTCGGTATCCCTTACACCGTGGCCGTCCACGCGCACGACCTCTTTATGCGCCGCTTTCCGCGCGCGCTGTCGCGGCGGCGAATCGGCGAGGCGCGCGCCATCCGTGCTATCAGCCAGTTCAACCGCGCGTGGCTCACCGAGCACCTGCGGATTCCGCCGTGCCGTTGCGAAGTGATCCGCTGCGGGATCGATCCCGAGCAGTTCGCCGCCGTGGGGCCGAGCCGCGACGAACCGCCGTTGTTACTCGCCGTGGGCCGCCTCGTCGACTACAAGGGCTTCTGCTATCTGCTCGCCGCCTGCGGCATCCTGCGCGACCGCGGCCTCGCGTTCCGCTGCCGGATCATCGGCGGCGGTCCCGAGGAAGCCGCGCTGCGACAGCAGCTCGAGTCGTTGCGGCTCGTCGAGCAGGTCGAGCTGGCCGGCGTCGTGCCGCACAAGGCGATGGCCGCCGAGTTCGCCCGGGCGGCGGTGTTCGTGCTGCCTTGCTGCGTGGGCGCGGGCGGCGAGATGGATGGGATTCCCGTCGCGATGATGGAGGCGATGGCCCGCGGATTACCGGTCGTCTCGACCTATCTGACCGGCATTCCCGAACTGGTGCGCGACGGAGAGAGCGGACTGCTGGTCAATTCGGAGGACGCCGCCGAACTCGCCGACGCGCTCGCGCGGGTCTTGGCGGACCCCGACCTGCGGCAGCGCCTGGGCACGGGCGCCCGCGCCGCCGTGCTGGCCGAGTACGACCTCGCGGCCAACACGGCATTGCTGGACGAATTCCTGCGCCGATGGGCCTGATCTCCCTGGTTGTGCCGTCGAGATTGTTGCGGGCCCCGTCGTTGCAACAGCCGGGGCATGTGCACCGACCTCGACACCCACCAACGGCCGTGGCAGCCGCCCCACTGCCCCAATCCCAACTGCATTTACCATAACCACTTCCACGGCCCGTGGCCGTTCAAACGTTTCGGCTTCTTCTGGCGCCAAGCGCGCCCTAACCGTATCCGCCGGTTCCGCTGCCTAGCCTGCGGCGTCACCTTCAGTACACAGACCTTCTCCCCCACCTACTATCTCAAACGGCCCGACGTCCTCGCCTTGCTCATGACCAAGACCACAGGTTGCATGGCCAATAGGCAACTCGCCGACGACCTCAAGGTCGCCCCGTCGACCGTCGACAAACAGCTCTACCGCCTCGGCCGCCACTGCCTGTTGCTGCATAAGCGATTCCGCGAAGATCTGCCGCAGCCCACGACCATCGCCGTCGACGGTTTCGAGACCTTCGAGTTCAGCCAATACTACCCCTGCCACTTCCACCTGGCTGTTGACTGCCGGACTGCTATGTTCCTCTCGTTCACCGACAGCCCCTTGCGCCGCAAAGGAGCGATGACACCCGATCAGCGCCGCAAGCGGAAAGAACAGGAAAACCGCTTCGGCCGACCCGACCCGCAAGCGGTGCGTAAGGACATGGCCGAACTGATCGCCGACGTGGTCGAGCCCGGCAGCCAGGTGACCATCCGCAGCGATATGCATCCGTCCTATCCCAAGGCGATCCGGCAGGTGCCGGCCCAGATCCGGCATGAGGTGACCAGTTCGCAGGACTACCGGGACCGCCACAACCCTTTGTACGAAATCAACTTGCTGGACCTGTTGATCCGGCACGGTCAGGCGAACCACAAGCGCGAGACCATCGCCTGGGCGAAGCGACGCCACGGCGTAGCGATGCGCTTGATGGTCTTCCTGGTCTGGCGTAACTACGTCCGCCAGCGGTGGCGTAAGCACAGCAGCCAGACGCCAGCGATGCAGGCCGGGCTGTTGGACCGGCCGTTGACACCAGAGCAGATCCTGGCACAGCGGCTGTTCGTCTCCAAGGCAGCGCTAACGGGCCGTTGGCGCCAGTACTACTGGGCCGAGGTCTTGACCCCGGCGTTGGGCGTTAACAGGCGCCATCAGCTCAAGAGGGCGTTCTGAGGCAACACACTAATTACGAACGCCCGCAACACAGCAACAATCTCGACGGCACAAC
>JAQULN010000343.1 GCA_028718575.1 Candidatus Krumholzibacteriia bacterium
CAGCGGAGTGCGGATTTCCAGCCGCGTCTCGGGCCGCGTCCCCAGGGCCACGACCTGCGCGAAGGCCGCGAAAAACGCGGCGCGGCAGTCGGGATAGCCGGAGCTGTCCTCTTCGACCGCGCCGATGTAGAGAGCACGCGCGCCGAGAACCTCGGCCCAGCTCACGCCGACCGCCAGCAGGTGCGCGTTGCGAAACGGCACATAGGTCGAGGGTACGCGGCGACCGGCGCCGCGGCCCGGCATCGCCGGGTCGGCCGTCGCCGAACCGGACGACTCGGCACCGGCGGGCATTCCTTGCTCGACCGGCAGCCTGGCGTCGATCAGGCTGCTGCCGCCGATGCGCGCGAGGTGATCGAAATCAGTCACCAAACGGCGGCTAGGCGCAACGTGGTAATGATCGGCGATCGCCGTGAACGCCGCGAGTTCGCGGGCCTGCGTACGCTGGCCGTAATTGACGTGGAGCAAGGCGAGGTCGCCGGCGAGCGCGGCCTCGGCGGCGCACACACAACTGTCGAGCCCCCCGCTCACGAGCACCACGGCGAGCTCCCGCCCGGGGGCGGCGCCGGCGCCAGGGCCGCGCTCGGCGACGTCGATCGGCCCGCGCTCAGACACTGTGCTCGGCCTCCGGCCAGACGACCTTGTGCAACTGCACCTGGAACCGCACCGGCAAGCGGTCCCGCAGGATCCAGCCGGCCAGCTCGCGCAGCGACACCGCGCTCCAGACCGGCGAAAACGTGACCGGCACGCCGGGCGGCAAACAGCGCCGACTGCCGGCGACGGTCAATCCCTCAGAGACCAGCGCGCGAGCCCACGCGTAGTCGCCGGCGTCGGCGATCACGATCTTGATCTCGTCGTTTGTGGAGAGATTGCCCAGTCCGTCCCAGTCCACGTCGGTGGCCGCGAGGCCGCTGCCGGGCGTCTTGACATCGACGATGCGGCACACACCCGCCGGCACCGCCGCCAGCGGCACCTTGGCGCCGAGGGTGCCGCTGGTTTCGAGCACTACCGCGAGGCCCTCGGCCAGGGCGTCGCGCATCAGGTCGACCGCTTCCGCCTGCAGCAGCGGCTCGCCGCCGGTCAGCAGCAACATGCCATGGCCGATGGCCCGCACCTGGGCCATGACGTCGGCGACGGCCAGCCGCTCACCGCCTTGGAACGCATACGCCGTGTCGCAGTACAAGCATCGCCGGTGGCAGCCGCTCAAGCGCACGATGGCGCACGGCCAGCCCGAATGGCGTGACTCGCCCATGATGGCAGGGTATATTTCCCGGACCAGCAGCATTTCGCGTGAGCCCTCCGGGGCCCGGCTACCGTTCAACACCACCTCTCGTGGAGCGCGTATGATAACCCGATCCCGTAAGCAGCACAACGCCGCTCGCCTGGCGATCCTACTGTCCGCCGGCATCAGCCTGGGATGTTGCGCCGCCTGCGGCGGCGCCGGTCAAGATGCCGCCGATCGGGCGCGCCCCCCACGCGCCGCCACGTCCTGCGCGCTGCTTGTTTCCGATTCCGTCCTGCACGACTTCCTGGACCTGGTCGACCGCGTCGAAAGCGGCGCCGACGTCAGCGTGCAGGCGATGACCGAGCTGGCCGACCGCCCGCTCTGGCGCACCTGGCGCCGCAGTTTTTTCGCCGAGGAGACCGCGGCGGAGACGATCGGCCACGCTCTGTTCATGGCCCTGCGCGGTGCGGACGCCCTGCCGGAAGACATGCGCGGGCGAGTCTACCGGAACGACCTCGTCCGCAACTACCGCCAGACCGCAAACCGACGCGAGCAGATCACGGCGTTCCTCGCTCAGTTCACCGCCGCGGAGCGTGCCTGCGACATCGCGACGCTGCTGCGCGGCTATCTGACCGCCGCCGATCTACCCGATACGCTGCGCATCGAGTTCGTCGTCGGCATGCCGGAAATCCGGCTCTTCGAGGGCGTCTTCCTGGTGGATGCCGGATTGGCCTGGGCGAGCGGCCAGGAGCAGTTGGTCCGCTTCCTCGCCTCGACCCTCTACAAGCAGCGCACGCTCGTCGATGGCCCCATCCCCAACTCGGTGCACGGATCCGCCATCCTGCTGCACAGCCTGCGCGTCGTGCGCAACGAAGCCGTGGCGGCGTACATCGACGACCTGCCCGAGGTTACCTTCGACGGGCGCCACGAACTGCTCGCCGCCGCCTCGTTCAAACCCGAGACCGTGTTTCGCAGCGCGACCCGCACGCTCAGCGCCCTGGACGGCGATCTGACGCTCTACCTCGCCAAGCCCTCCGTGACCGACGAAGAGTGGCTGGATACGTACCGCCTTTTCGTCGGCGCCCAGAGCTGGCAGACCACCGGCTGGTTCATGGCGCGGACGATCGTCGATCGGCTGGGCATCGAGCACCTGCAACAGGTCGGACGTTCGGTGCCTGATTTCTTCGCGGCCTACCAGAACGCCGCCGCATCGCCGCCGCGTACGGCCCAGGCGGAGCCCGGTTCGCCGGCCTGGTACCTGGCCGCGGCGCCGGCTCTCAGCGAAAGCAACTGGGCCTGGCTCGAACCCGAGCTGCGCCGCCTCTTTCCCTGATCGCTGCCTGGTGAACCCACAGCAGCCCCCCGAGAGCGTCGCTTGCGGGCTCTCAGGGGGCTGCTGTGAGTTCACCAGGACATCGCCGGCTCGGCCGTGCCCCAGTTTTTCGACAGCCTGCTAGCGGCCGGGGAAATGCTTGAACACGGGCTGGATGTCCACCGGCACCGAGTCCAGCTTCGCCAGCGCCGCGGACAGACCGGTCGGCATCTGGGCGTAACGGTCGATCATGGCGCGGGCCGCCGTTTCGTCGCCCTCGGCCTGGATCACCAGGATCGCATTCAGCAGCAGCTCGATCGCCGGCAGGAACCGTTCGAAGTGGACGCGGAAGCGGCCGCTCGACGGGTCGAGGGCGACGGCGCCCTGCTCGAGCAGGTAGTTGAACTGGATGGCGTTGGCCTGGCCGTGCGCCGAGCTGATGCCGAACCGCACCGAGCGGAACATGCCCGCCAGGTAGGTCACCGGCTGCTGCTCGGTAATGCTCTTGGGGAAGTAGTCGCGCCCGGCTTGCTGCAGCTTCAGGATGGTCCACATGCCCATCACATCGGCCTTCGCCTCCTCGATGGTGCTGTAGGTGTCCTTCAGTTCGAGCCGGACCTCGGTCTCGCGTCCATCCAGCACCAGCTTGCCCGGCCCCAGGCCATGGCTCATCTCGTGCCAGAGCGTGTGCAGGAAGAAGCTCTCAGCCGTCACGTTGCCGGCCTGGTCCTCGGCGACCAGCAGGTCGGCGATCGGCCGCAGGATCGTCGTGAACTTGGCGTGCATGATGTTGCGCAGTAAAACCTTCTTGCTGCCCTTGGCCTCGCGCACACGCTCGTCGTTCGGCAGGTTGAAGGCGATCGTCTGAATGCCGGCCCGCGTGTCGCCGCTGGAGTAGGCCAGGTCGACGACGCGGATCGGCGACTCGGCGCCGCGATGCGGATTCTTGTGCCGGTCCGGCAGCGGCAGCTGCAGTTCCAACCAGCCCAGCTCATCCTTGTAGCGCGCCAGGCGCTGCGACTCGACCGGGTCGGTCACGGTCACGAACGCCTCGAACGCGGCCTTGAAGCCGAAGAGCCCGTCCTCGTACGTCTCGTAGGGTCCGATGGTCGCCTCGACGGGGCTCTCGACGTCCATCCAGAGCATATCGGACTCGAAGTAGTCGTCGCTCAAGAACGCGGCGGCGCGCGCCTCGAGGAAGGCGCGCAGGCTCGCGTTC
>JAQULN010000344.1 GCA_028718575.1 Candidatus Krumholzibacteriia bacterium
AACAGAGATCGAGCGGCGCCAGCCAACGCCTCGTCGTTTCGCCGGGCCGCGAGGGTGACGGCATTTTCCACATGCCGGGCGGACAGAGCGGCCACCCCCTGTCACCGTTCTTTTTGGCCGGCCACGACGACTGGTGCGAGGGCCGCGCGACGCCGCTCTTGCCAGGGCCGGAGCGCTATCGCCTCGAGTTGCGGCCCCGCCGCAAGGGATCGCCATGACGCCGGCGCCGCGGTGACCATGGTCAATGCGCCGAACCGCCTGGGCATGGTGCGGATCGTCGATCGGCCGCGCCCCCTGGACGAACTCGCCGAACTGGCCGTCCCGCACGCCGAGATCGATATCTTGCTGGCCAAGGGCTTCCGCAACACGGCGCCGGTGCGCGTGGAGGCGGTGCGCGCCGAGCGGTCGGTCGAACCTCTCTGCGCGCCGGGCGAGTGAGCCGCGAGCGGCCAGCGGCCGGCCAGGCGCCGCCAACGGCGGTGCTGATCAGCGCCGGGCGGCGTCGGGCAGTGCGGCGGTGAGTTCCCCGATCGTGCGGACCAGTTCGGCCGCGTTGATGGGTTTGGTGATGTAGGCGTCCATTCCCGAAGCGAGGCACCGCTCGCGGTCGGGCGCCATGGCGTGCGCGGTCACGCCGATGATCGGCACGTGGCCGCCGGAGGTCGTTTCGTGCGCGCGGATCGCGCGAGTCATGTCCAGACCGTCCATGAGCGGCATCTGTACATCCGAGAGAATGACGTCGTAGGTCTGCGCCTTCGCGCGCTGCAGCCCTTCCCGGCCGTTGTCCGCAACCGTGACGCGGCAGCCTTGTTTTTGCAGCAACATCCGGCCAAAGACCTGATTGATCGGGTTGTCCTCCACCAATAACACGTTCATGCCGTCAAGGTCGACCGCCGCCGAACGAGCTGCGGTTTCCCGTTGGCTGTCGCTCGCTTCCCCATCCGGCGATTGCAGGAGGTCGAGCAATGCTCCCGGTTTGATCGGCAGGGTCAGGTGGCGGCCCGCCGAATTGACGCCGGCGATACCGGCCGGAACGAGCGCGACGCGGTTGATATCCTCGCGCCAGGCGGGCGCGGCCAGCAGGTTCCGCGCGTCGTCGGCTGCTGGATAGTCGGCGGCGGCTTCGTACAGGATCATATGGGGCCGCTGATCGGCGTCGGCGAGCGCTGCCAGGAGGTCCGCGGTCGTCATGCCGACGTCCACTGCCCGCGTCCGCCAGTCGAGGTTCGCGAGCTGCGACACCAGGGCTTCCCGCGCGGATAGCGCTCGGCAGATCACCAGGGCCTGCCGGCCGTCACCGCGCGGCCAGTCCGCCGCGGCTTCGCTCGGCAGCTCGATCGTGAATGCGAAGGTGCTGCCGCGCCCGAACTCGCTCACGACTTCGAGTCGGCCGCCCATGAGTTCGACGAGTTGGCTGGAAATGGCCAACCCGAGTCCGGTGCCGCCGAACTGGCGGGTCGTCGACGTGTCGGCCTGATTGAACGCCCCGAAAATCGCCTGCTGGGCCTCGGTGCCAATGCCAATGCCCGTGTCGGTCACGGCGAAACGGATTGCCTGCGGCGACACCGACGCCGCCGGCTCGATGACCAGGGTCACGCTGCCTTCGCGGGTGAACTTGATCGCGTTGCCGATCAGATTGACCAGCACTTGGCGCAACCGGCCCGTATCGCCGCGGCGCCGGTGCAGGGTGCGGGGATCGAAGCGGCAGACAAACTCGAGATCATGGCGGGTCGCCTCCAGGGCGAAGGTGTCGGTCAAACTGTCCGCCACCTCGATGAGATCCAACTCGGCGTCCTCGAGCTCCAGGCGGCCGGCTTCCACCTTCGAAAAGTCCAGGATATCGTTGATGATCTTCAACAACGCCTCGGCGCTGTCCTTGACGATCAGCAGATTGTGCCGCTGCTCGACGTCGAGATCCGTGGCCAGCGTGAGGTCGGTCATGCCGATGATGCCGTTCATCGGCGTGCGGATCTCGTGGGACATATTGGCCAGGAACTGGCTCTTGGCTTTGGTCGCGCGGACCGCTACCTCCTTGGCCTCGAGCAGTTCCGCCGTGCGTCCGGCCACCATGGCCTCGAGATTGCGGCTGTACTCTTCCACCTTGCGGCGCGAACTCTGCAGACTGCAAGCGAGGTCGTTGAACGCCCTGGCGAGCTTGCCCAACTCGTCGCCGGTGCTGTCGTCGACTCGGACGTCCAACCGTCCCGCTGCCATTTGATCGGCGGCCACGCACAGCGCGGCGATGGGGCGCGTCAGACGCCGCGAGATCATCGATCCGGTCACCAGGCCGATCAACGCCACGGCGGCGCTGACCAGCAAGGTCAGGCGCCGGTTACGCACGACCTCGTCGTGCACGACCGCGGTGTCGAAGCTCAGCAGCAGCGTGCCGAGCCACTGGCCGCGGCCCAGGACGGGCGCCATGACGTGGAGGGTCGAGCCGTGGTCGGTCACCCGGATCGCCGATAGAACCGGCGGCGTGCCCGCGACGAAACGACGGCCCGCCACCAGGTCACCCGCGGCGTCGGTGACCTGGACGCCAATCAGCCCGCGATCATACTCGAGGCCGGCGATCATCTCCCGGGCGCCTTGGCGGTCGCCGAACTCGAGGGGTACGGCCAGGTTGTAGGCCAGGACCTCGGCCACGCCGACGCCTTTGCTCTCCAGCGAGGCGCGCGCCAGGTTGGTCAGCCGCGGCGGAAAATAAAGAGCAATCGACACCGCGCCGACGAGCGACACCACGACGATGGCAAGGATGACCTTGTCGCGGATCGTCATCGCTGTCTGGTATCGCTTCATCGTTCGACTACCTCGCAAAGGCGCAGCACGCGCGCGTCGAACTGATGACCTTCGGCGGCCAACGCTTGGAGATTGACCCGGATCAGGGGGCGGTCATCGACCAGGACGAGGCCCACCGCCAGGCCCGCGTTCACGAAACCGCCTTGCGCCGCCAAAGACAGGACGCCGCGGCGGCGGGTTTCTCGCGCGATCGTGTCGAGATGGGCGCCGTTGCCCGCGGTGACGTAGAGCACGTCGATCTGCGCGTCCGCTAGCAGGCGCGGCAGCTCCTGCGGCGTCGACCACGTGATGGTGGTAGTTTCGAAGCGGACACCGTTGATCGTCTTGTCCGAGACGCCGGCCAGTACTTTCGCTATGGCTGCCAAGTTGGCGCGCGATTCGTCGCTGGCGAGCCGGTGCAACAGCCCGATGCGTAGATCGTCCCGCGGCTGCTGCCATAGCGTGCGGTCGTAGGTGAGCAGCTTGAAGAAGATCGGCAGTTGACTCGCTTCCGGCACTTCTTGCGCCGGTGCCGCCGCCGTCAACGCAGCCAGAACGACCGCCAACGTCGCCGCAACGATGACCGTCCTGAGCAGTGCTGATGCGTTTGGCTCGCGCACGTTGTTCCTTGATCGCGTCATGCCGGCGTCATCCGGCTGAGTTCTTGTCCTTGTCCCGCACGCATGGCGTCAGAAGCCGACCGCGATGGTGGCGGCCAGCCGCCGCCGGTGCTCGATGGCGAGCGGGTAGTCGCGGCAACGCTCGTCGAACAGGTTCTCGATGGCGAGCGTGAACCGATAGTCTCCCGCCTCGGCTTGAGCGTGCCAGGCCGCGTCGATCAAGAATCGTTGGGCGCTCTTTTCGTTTTCCCCGTCGATGTCCCACCAGGTGCGCGAACGATAGCGCGCGGTGAACGACAGGCTGTGCGCGGGCGACAACCGCACCGCCGTCCTGCCGTAACCGCTATGG
>JAQULN010000345.1 GCA_028718575.1 Candidatus Krumholzibacteriia bacterium
GATGCTCGAGTCCGAGGATTCCGAGAATCCGAACCCGATCGGGATTCTCAACGCCGACAATTACGCGGTCACGGGCACCTGGCCCGCCGATCTTGTCGCGGCGTTCCTGAACTACAAGTACTTCTACCACGACGGCAGCGAAGGGCTGCATAACCCGGCGTATGCCCGCTGGGTGCTGGAGAACACGTTGACGGCGGTCCAGGCCATGGTCGAGCCGCCGCCGCAACCGTAGCCGTAGCAGTTGCTGCTGTTGGGGCAGGCAAGTTGAACATCAGTCCGACGAAACAGTGCCGCGCCCGTAACGGACGCGGCACTGTGTTAGTGCGCCGGTCCCCACATCTTCTCGCCGGCGGTGACCGCCGCCGGCATCTGGTTTTCCGGCAGCGGTTGCAGGCACGTTGCGTACGGCGTGAACACGCAGGGCGGATTGTAGGCGCGGTTGAAGTCGAGCACCACCGTGCCGTCGGGACCCGGTGGATCGGCGTACAGGAACCGTCCGCCGCCGTAAGTGGTCTGGCTGTTGGTCAAGTCGCCGAAGACGATGAACAACGGCTCGCCCGGCTCGGCGATCGGGATCAGGTTGTGCTGATAGCCGTCGAACTCGAAGGTCAACACGCCCGGGGTGGGCAGGGTCTCGATCTGGCCGAGCACGTTGGGCATGGGCACGGTCCGCGGCTGATTGCGCGTGCGCAGCGTGGCGGTCACGCGCCAGCGTGTGTCGACCGGGTAGCGGTCGATCCCGCGAAACGTTCGCCGCACTTCGCTCGCGCTGTCCTTTACCCGCAAGAACAGCAGATCGCCGCGCGCGATGACGTGGAAACGCACGGTGCCCACCTGCAATACGGTCGGTTCGCCGTCGCGATCGGCGGCAAGGACCGGCGGCGGCGGCTCCTGCGACCCCGCCACCGTCACTGCCGCGCCGGCGGCGGTCGTCCAACGCACCTCGTCCGGCCGCACTGACAGCGTGCCGATCACCGGCGGCACGTCGGCCGCGAGTCGAAGATCTGCGTCCGCCGCAGCGCCGAGCGTATGATCGCCTGCGCTCAAAGGGAACAGCCCGATCAGGGTGAGCCACCCGTCCTCGCTGCGCAGCCGCTCGAGGCGTTCGGCGTGCCATTGGCTGACCTCGCGAACGTAATCCCGGTCGGCGCGCTCACCGCAGCCTCCCGCCATGAGCGCGGCGCCCGCCAGGATTATCAGGGCGAACCGCGCGCGCGGCAAGAACGGCGCCAATTTGCCAGAAGACAGCGACCGACACACCTGCTGTTGCTTATGCACGGCTACCTCCCGGGATCCGCACGACCACGCTCACAATGTCGACTCCGGCAGCCGAGTTGTCGACCGGAATTGCCTGGCCGCCACTCGTCGAGCGGACGATCTTGACCGCAACGCCGCAACGCTGCAACACTGTGACCTCGCTGCCCCCGTGGCCGCGCGCTGGAAAGGATTGACGATGTCGCCTGCCGAGACCGACCTCGCCGGACGCGCGCTCGCCGTCTACGCTGATCTACGCGATCGCGCCGAACGCCTCGCGTTCGCGACTCCGGTCACGCATGTCTACAACCCGCTCGCCTACGCCTGGCCCGCGATCGAGCAGTATTTCCGCCGGTATGGCGCTACGCCGCGACGAGTGCTGCTGCTGGGGATGAATCCCGGCCCCTGGGGCATGGCGCAAACGGGCGTACCGTTCGGCGAGGTTGGTGCGGTGCGTGACTGGCTCGGACTGGACGCGCGCGTGGGAAAACCAGCGCGGGAACACCCGCGGCGGCCGGTGTTGGGGCTGGCGTGTCCGCGCCGCGAGGTATCCGGAGAGCGTCTCTGGGGTCTGTTCGCCGAGCGCTTCGGTACGCCTTCTCGTTTTTTTGGCGAGCACCTGGTTCTGAACCACTGTCCGCTGTTGTTTATGGAAGAATCCGGACGTAATCGGACGCCCGACAAGCTGCCGGCCGCCGAACGCGAGCCGCTGCTGGCCGTCTGCGATGCCGCGCTCGGGGCGTTGATCGACCTCTACCGTCCGGCGTGGTGCATCGGGGTCGGCGTCTACGCGCAGGCGCGCCTGGAGGCGGTCTGCTACCGGGATGCCGGCCGCCGGCAAGTGCGCGTGGGCCGGCTGTTGCATCCGAGCCCGGCCAGTCCGGTCGCCAATCGCGGTTGGGCGGCTGCAGCCACCCGCATGCTGGTCGATCAGGGGGTATGGGAGGACGCGGCTACCGGCCGACCTGCAACCGCTCGGCAAGCCGCGGCGGCAGACCGGCAGCCAGGATCTTCGCCTGGCAGGCCTGCAGGTCGTACTCGGCGCGGTGCAGGGTGATTCGTTGGCCCGCTATGTCCAACAGCGTCCAGGCGGCGCGCCAATCGCCGTCGCGGGGCTGGCCGACACTGCCCACGTTGACGAGCCAGGCGTCGCCGCTCGCGAGATCGTAGTCGCCGCCGGGTAACTGTTCGATCGCGTCGCCGACCCGCCGGAACGCCATCGGCACATGGGTGTGGCCGTAGAAACACAAGCGGGCCTTCTGGTCCAGCATGGCCCGCGCGCCTTCGCCCGTGAAGCGCACATAATTCCAAGCGGCCGGTTCGCTGGGACTCGCATGGACCAGTTCGACGTCCGGCGCCGGCGCGGCTTGCAGAGGCAGCGCGGCGAGCCAGGTGCGGCGTTCCTGGTCGAGCTGGCGGCGCGTCCAGAGCGTGGCGACCTGCGCCATGGAGTTGAAGTTGTCGAGGTCGCGGTCATCGGCCGCGTAAGCGTCGTGGTTGCCCAAGATCACCGCGACCGGCGCGAGCGAGCGCAACAGGTCGCAGCACGCCACGGGGTCGGCGCCGTAGCCGACGACATCGCCCAGGCAGGCGAAGGCGTCCGCTCCGACGGCGCGGGCCTGCGCGACTACCGCGGTCAGGGCTTCCAGGTTGCCATGGATATCGCTGAGCAGGGCCAGTTTTCGCATTTCTAGAACCGATGGCTCCAGCCAAAGACGTAGTAGTGGATCAGCGCGAAGCTGTAGACATCGTCGACGTCGGCGCCTCCCTCGAGCACCCGGTAGCCGAGGCGCATGGTCCCCTGGTGCCAGGGCCGTACGACGATCGCGAGCAAGGCATCCTCGGCGCGTCCTTGCGGTGCGGCCAGCGCGTCGGCCTCCAAGATCAGACCAAGTTTGGCGGTCCAGCGCCAGTCCAGGCGCAGATGAACCAAGGGCACGAAGCCGACGTTTTCCTTGCGGGTGGTGATCGTACCGTCGCCGAGTTCGACGAACGCGTCGCGGATCTTGCCGGTCAGGCCCAACCCGAAATCGAGACGCTGCCCGCGGACCATCTCGTACCGCCATGTCAGGCGGTAGCTGTTGAACTTGTAGGTCGCCTTGAGATCGGCGTCGGCCGCGAACGACGCTTCGTTGAAGTCGATTGGGAAGCCAGTCTGACCTTGCGCATGTAGGCGCAACGGCGCGTAGAGAACGGACAGGTTGTGCCGCGACCCGAGCGCTCGGCTAAGCCGCACACGGAAGGCGACGTCGTCGTCCGTCGCCAAGTCGTCGACGAGCGAAAAACGGGTGCCCGTCGTGCCAGGTATCCCCACGTCATTGCGCGTGGCGGTGACCATCGCGGCTTCGAAATCGAGCGACCACGGCGGTGCCGACGCGCCGCCGACGCCGGCGGCGCTTGCAAGCAACGCGAGCGCGCCGAGCCAGACCAGCAATCTCATGATCTCACTTCCGAAAACAACCCCTCGTTGGCAGCGCTGACAGCGGCC
>JAQULN010000346.1 GCA_028718575.1 Candidatus Krumholzibacteriia bacterium
CGAGCCGACCGCGATGGTGGCCGCGCCGGTCAGGGTCGCCACGTCCACGATCCCGTGGGTGGATTTCAACCCGGTCGCGTAATGGATGGCGTCGGCCAGGATGAGCCGGCCCTCGGCGTCGGTGTTAACGACCTCGACGGTCTTGCCGGCCGCCATCTCCAGCACATCCGACGGCCGTATAGCCTGCCCGTCGGGCATGTTCTCGGCTGCCGGCACCACGGCCAGCAAGCGCACCGGCAGCTCGCGCCGGGTCACGATCATCGCGGCGTTGACAACCGCCGCGGCGCCCGCCATGTCGCACTTCATCACGTCCATCTTGGCGCCCGGTTTGAGGCTGATCCCGCCGGTATCGAAGGTGATGCCCTTGCCCACCAAGGCCACGGTGGGAACCCCGCGGGCGGCGCCGCGGCTCTCCAGACAGATCAGCCGCGGTTCGTTACGGCTGCCCTGTCCCACGCCCAGGATGCCGTTGAGCTTCTGCCGGCGCAGTTGCGGCGGACCGAGCACCGTGCACTTCAGGCCCAGGTCGCGGGCCAGGTCCGCCGTATAGTCAGCCAAGGCCCGCGGCGTTAGCTGGTTGGGCGGCAGGTTCACCAGGCGGCGCGCCTCGAGGCAACCGGCGGCGTGGATCTGCCCTTCCTGCAAACCCTGTTGCAGTTCCGGTCCATTGCCGCCGCGGCCGGTCACGATCTTCCATCGCCTCGGGCCTTGCTCGGCCAGTCGGGCCGCGTCGGCGGGTCCGGCCGGCGCCAGACCCATCTCCGCGCCCTCGACCCAGCACCGGACAACGGTCTGCGCATCGAAACCGCCGTCCACGGCCAGCGGCATCACGAGCACGGTGCGTGCCTGCATGCTGCGCGCTTGGAGGGCGGCCGTCCCGGCGGCTCGCCGCAAACCGTCCAGCGAGATCTCGTCCGCTGGGCCGACCCCGGTCAAGAGGAGCCAGCCTGCTTTGACGCGCGCGTCGTTGACCGGCAGCGTCGTGCCGACTTTACCGCGAAATCCCCCGCGGCCGATGACCTTCGCCAGGTGTCCGTCATCGCCGATCAAGGCGAGAACCGCTTTGAGATTCGGGCCGCGCTTGTCTTCGGCGACCGGCACTACCAGCAGGTCCCCCGCGATTCCAGCCGGCTCCCCCTGCGTGACGCTCCATTGCATCCCTTGCTCCTTCCGGCCGAAGCTTGTGGTCGATCGCGGCGGGCTGCCGCCGCGGTGGCCAAGGATCATGCCAGAAAAATGCGAGGTCGACGGCGTCATTTCAATCGAAACCTGCCGGCGCACGGCGGAGCCCAGTTTCTCAACAGCCTGCTAGTGTCCTGAGTCGGAAATACGTTGCCTTTTCGGCGAGTCATCCCGGCGCCCGGCAAGGCGCGACGACGAGAGCGTGGCCCACCTACGCCGAAAAGGAGCAACGCGGGCGGGCGCCGCGAGGGCCGGCGAAAAGGCAACTTATTTCCGACTCAGGACTCTAGAGCTCGACCCGCAAGGGCCGGCGCACGAGCAGCCCGGCCGCCAGCGCGACCACGGTGAAGGTCGCCAGCCAGGGGATCGGCGTGCCGAGCACTCGCATCTCGCGCACCGGCATGGCGATCGCCAGGTGCGCGGCGGCCGCGGCACGGTCGAGCGTGCGGCCGGCGGGGTCAAGCACCGCCTGACGCCATACGCTGCCGTGGCGCGCCCGCGTCACAGCCGGCAGACCGGTCACGGCCACCGGGACGATCAGTTCGAGCGCGGGCCCGCCGCTCGCCGCCGCCAGCGCAAGGGCATGGTTTCCAGGTGCCTGCGCACGCACCCGCCAGATGACTTCGGCCGCGGCCGCGCGGCGCAGCGGCCCGGCCTCGATCACAAGCCCGGAGTCGCCGGCGAGCTGCGGCGAGTCCCCGGCTCCGCGCGGGAGCGTCGCCGTCACGATCACGGTCTCGCCGACCGCCAGCGGCCGCCTGCCGAAACGGACCTCGAGCTGCGGCAGCACCAGCAACAACGGCAACAGCAGCGCGGCCAAACCCGGCAACGCGAGCGCCAAGTACCGCAGGTTCGCAAGGATCAGCCGCCCCTGTACGCGCAGGATCACCGGCAGACTCGTCTGGTAGAGCGCCGCTTCGTAGAGGCGGCCGATCAAGCGGCCGCGGGCATCGCGCAGGCGGCGCTGCGGCGTCGCCAGTTTGAACAGCGCGACCGCCAGGGCGCCGAAAACGGCCGCCACGACCACCAACGCCAGCGCGGGACTCGCCGCCACCGGCGCGAGCACGCGGTCGGCGAGGCGCGTCATCCCTTGCAGCAACGCCGTCACGCGATGTACCCCAAGCCCTGCATGCGTTTGCGGATCTCGTCCAGGTCGGCGCCGTCCTTGTCCAGCTTGTCCAGTTCGCGCTCGAGCACGTGCTGGATGAACTCCCCGACGGACGCATAGCCGGCGGCCTTGCTCACCCGCTCCGCGCGCGCGAGCAGATCCTTGTCGAGTTTGATCCGCGGTCCACCGAACATCATCTCACCTCCTTGCCGCACTGGTCGCGGCCGGCCGGGCAAACAGATCGCGGCCGGTCATCTCGCGGGGCGGCGCGACCCCGAAGAGCTGTAGGATCGTGGGCGCCAGGTCGGCGAGCGTTGGATCGGCGACCATGATCGGCCGGGTCGACAACAGGATGCCCGGCACCTCGTCGTAGGCCTGACAGTGGTCGCCGCTCCATTTCTGTTCGTTGTCCGTGAACACCTCCGCCGGGACCTCGCCGAGGGCCGACTCATTGCTGCCGCGCCAGCCGCGGGCGTAGCCGAGCACCAGATCCGGGCCGGTGGCCGCGTACGGGCCGGTATACGCCTCGTCGGCGCGGTCGACGCGCTTGAGCGCCGGCGCCTGCAGCGCCGGGTCGACCGCCGCCAGCAGCTTGGTTCTAAGCTCGGCCAGCAGCGCGTCCGCTTCGGCCCCCGGCTCAACGATGCCTTGCTGTTCGCGTCCCTGCAGATTGAGATACAAGGCGTTGATGCCGATCGCGTAGGCTCGGGTGCGCGACCAGTCGATGCCCACCAGGAAGCTCACCTCGCTGCGCTCGACACCGGGAACCAGCGCGAGGTAGCCGTTCTCGTGCAGCCAGGCGTTGACATGGAAGCTACGCCGGTACGGTGCGAAGCCGTGATCGCTGACGACCATCACCAACGTCGTGTCCCCGACGGCGTCGAGCACGCCCGCCAGCACGGCGTCGAGCGACTGGTAGACCTCGCGGATCCGGCCGCGATGCTCCGGGCTGCAGGTGCTGTGCACTGGTGAGTCGGGATCGATACCCCGCCAGAACATGTGGCAGTCCTGGTCGGGGTAGTTGAGGTAGAAGAAGAGGAACCCGTGCGGCAGCGCCGCGAAGCGCCGGAGCTCGTGCGCGAGCTGGCGTTTGCGCTCGTTGAACACTTGATCCGATTGCGAGAGGTAGTCCGCGTCCGCGAAGACGCCTTCTTCGAGCGCCTTGGTATTGGCCGGCAGGCCCTGCGTGTAGAACGGTCCGAGCGCACCGGCCAGCTCGGGCGCGTAACCGTCCGGCGTGGAGATCGGCATCTCCGGCGCCGCGGGATCGATCTGCACCGGAGTGACGTACAGGCGCAGATAGGGCGCTGTTTCCATCAGGTAGAAACGCACGATGCCACGCACGGTCTTCAAGACCGGCACCAGGCGAAACTCCAGCGTCACCCACTCGCTCCACTCGCCGTCCTGCAACAGGTGGCGGCCGCCGCCGACTTCCACGAG
>JAQULN010000347.1 GCA_028718575.1 Candidatus Krumholzibacteriia bacterium
CGCCGCGTGCGCGGGCGAAAGATACGTCACAAGCGGCGCGTCGAGGCGCAGCTGCTTGTCCTCGGCCAGCCGCAGCAACGCGGCGGCGACGTAGGTCTTGGTGTTGCTCGCGATGCGGAACGTGTGCGCAGGCGTGAGCGGTTGATCCGACCCGTGGGCGACCTTGCCGGCTGCGCCCGTCCAGTCCAGGCCCAGCGGCGGGCAGACGACAGCGGCTGCAACGCCCGGCGCGGCGGGATTCTCGGCGAGGAAGTCCGCAAGAATCTGCTGCAAGTCGGCGGCAAGATCCGCGACCGCGGCGGTCGCCGCCAGCGGCACGGTCGTCACCAGGACACACAACATCAGGATCGAGCGCGGCATGAACGAACCTCCGCCGCGAAGATAATACACGACCACCGCGGCCGGGAAGTGCCATGCTCAACGCCGGCGCCGACAAGATGTGTAACCAAGCGGCCGCTGCCGAGTATTCCGCGCGGAGGCAGCCATGAACGAGTTCGAGACCCTCTACCGACAGCACGCTCCCGCCCTCGTTCGCTTCGCTTGGGGCCTCAGCGGCGACCGGA
This sequence comes from Candidatus Krumholzibacteriia bacterium, assembly GCA_028718575.1. Classification (GTDB taxonomy): domain Bacteria; phylum Krumholzibacteriota; class Krumholzibacteriia; order LZORAL124-64-63; family LZORAL124-64-63; genus Glo-17. The sequence continues at coordinate 564 of JAQULN010000347.1, forward strand.
GCACGGCCGAGGACCTCGTCGCCGAGACGTTCGTGCGCTTGCTGGTGCGGGCTCCCCGCATCGAGACCCGGACGGCACTCGCCTACCTGCTGGCGGTGATCCGCAACATTTATCTCACCGGTTGGCGCAGGCAGCGGCGCGAGATCGCGCTCGACGACGAGATGCCCGCTCCCGGCGCCGATCCCGCGGTCGTCCTCGACGATCGCCGCCGCTTGGCGGAGGTTTTGCGAGCCCTGGACGGATTGCCCGAAGGAGAACGCGCGGCGTTGCTGCTGCGCGTCGACCACGAGCTCTCCTACCAGGATATCGCCGCGGCGCTCGAGATCTCGGTCGCGGCTGCCAAGGTTAGAGTTCACCGAGCCCGCCTGCGTTTGGCGGGCGTGCGTTAAGAACAAGGGAGTTGACCATGATGTACGACGTGACCCGCGACGTGGTGAGCGACTTGTGGCCGCTGTACCGAGACGGCGATGCGAGTCAAGACAGCCGCAAGCTCGTGGAGGCGTTTCTCGGCGCAGATCCCGGCTTCAGCGGTGTGCTGCAAGCCGGGGACCGCCGGGAACGCGTGATGCCGTCGGTGCGATTCTCGCCCGACGCCGAGCGACGGCTGCTCGATGCCGCGCGCGAGCGCGTCCGCCTACGCCTGCTGGTGATCGGCGGCGGCATTGCGCTGGCGGCGCTGATCCTGATTGCCGCCTTGGGCGGCCTTTTGTTCATGATGGGGCGCGGGCTATGAGTGTCGCGTTCCACTGGCATCCCGCGTCCGCCGAGCGTTGGGCCGACCTCGCGGCGCTCTTCGGCGCGCGCGGCGCCTGCGGCGGCTGTTGGTGCATGTTCTGGCGCCTGCCGCGCAAGGACTGGGAAGCGGGCAAGGGCGAGAAGAACCGCCGCGCGCTGCACAGGATCGTCAAGGCCGGCGGCGAACCGGGCATCCTGGGCTACCTCGGCGGCGATCCCGTCGCGTGGTGCGCGGTCGCGCCGCGAACGGAGTACGTGCACCTGGAGCGATCGCGCGTGCTCAAGCCCGTCGACGACGCGCCCGTGTGGTCGGTCTCCTGCTTGTTCGTGAAGAAGACGTCGCGGCGGCAGGGGTTGTCGGTCAAGATGCTGCAAGCAGCTGTCGCGTTCGCCGCGGCGCGCGGTGCGACCGTGGTCGAGGGCTATCCGGTGGAGCCGGCCAAGGGATCGGCGCCCGACGCCTTCGTCTGGACGGGCCTGGCCTCGGCCTACCGCCAAGCCGGCTTCCGCGAAGTCGCGCGGCGTTCGCCGACTCGGCCGATCATGCGGCGCGCGTGCGGGCCGGCCCTCGTGCATAATCCAGGCTAGGGAACGACCGCGGCGTCTTCCATGATCACCTGGTAGCGATAGCCGGCGCCGAAATCGCGATCGACCGCGATATTGCCGCGAACGGTGACCAGATCGCCCACCTGGACGGTGGTCTGGGTGGTCACCGTCAGGTCGTTGGTGTCCTGGTCGCCGGTTCCGTCGCGCAGGTGCAGCCAGTTCTTGCCCATGATGCCGGGCAGGAACTTAACGACCCGCCCGCGCACCGCGACCTCGCCGCCTGCAAGCGCCGCGCGCTCGGCCCAGACTTCGGCCACGGTCTTGCCGCCGGGAGCGGGGTCGATGCCGGTCAGGTCGACGTCCGCGCCAGGGGACGCCGGTGGGTGCCCGCCCGGCATGCTCATCGCCGGCGAAGCGGTCGCTTGCTCCGTCTGGGGCGCCTGCGCTTGGCCCGACGCAGCGCCGGAGCTGTCGCCGCCCTTGTCGCCGCAACCGGCGACTGCTAGCAGGCCGCCAAGGATGGCGGCCATCAGGAATCGGGACTTCACGGCGTTTCCTCCTGCTATGAGGTTATATTAGAACTATGTTCTTGCCTGAATTGTACAAAGACAGGATAGGCGGCGAATTCCGCCATGGCTCGGATAAAAATTGTCTGTGTATTCCCGGGCGGTTCTGGATGCGACGATCGGCGCGATATCTGGCGTGGATCGGTGTGTTGTGTTGCCTGATTCTGGCCTGGGCGACAACGGGCTGCCGCGCGCCGCGCCAGAGTGAGCAGGCGCCCGCGTCCGAGGCGATCGATCGCCGCGCGCCGGGCGCGACAGCGACGGCCGGCGCCGCGACGGCCGACCAGACGACAGCCGACCAGGCGCCGGAACTCAGCGGCACGGTCCACCAGGAAGGCGGCGTGCTGGTCTTTCGCCCCTGCCACACGCGGACCCAGGTGCCGATCGCGGCGACCGGCGACCATGCCGCGTTGCGCGCGGCCGACGCGCAGTGGCGGCGATCTCCCGACGAACGGCTGCTGGTCGTGGTGCGCGGCCGCGTCGCCGTCGCGGCGGAGGCCGTGGCCGCCGAGGAGCGAAAGACCCCTCACCTCATCGTTGAGCGCTTCTTGGGCGTGTGGCCGGGCGAGACCTGCGGCCGGCCCGACGCGGCCGCTCAGCTCGAGAATATGTACTGGAAACTGACCCGCCTCGAAGACCGGCCCGTACGCCTGCGTGAAGGCGGGCGCGAAGCGCATCTGGTCTTGCACACGGCAGGCCGGCGCCTGGCCGGCACGAGCGGCTGCAACCAGCTGGCCGGTGTCTATGAACTCGCTGGCGAACGTCTGGCGTTCGGTGCGATCGCAACGACCAAGATGATGTGCCCCGATCTCCAGGAGCAGGAGCAGGCTTTGCTGGCTGCGCTCGCCCGCGTCGCCGCCTGGCGAATTACCGGCCAGCACCTCGAACTGCTCGATCGAGACGGAGTGCCGTTGCTGCGCCTGGAGGAGCGGGCGCTCACGCAGTGACGGCCGGCGCCGCGGCGAACGCGAAGGTGTCGACCCATGGCGTACGAGATCCTGGCCGACATCCTCGTGGTCTTGCACTTCGCGTTCATCGTCTACGTGCTGCTGGGTGGTTTGCTGACCCTGCGCTGGCTCCGCAATATCTGGTTCCACCTGCCTTGCGCCGCCTGGGGCGCACTGATCGAGTTCACGGGCTGGATCTGCCCCCTCACCCCGCTGGAGATCCGCTGGCGCATCATGGCTGGCCAACAGGGGTACGAGGACGGTTTCGTCAGCCACTATATCTTGCCTCTGGTCTACCCGCCCGGCCTGACCCGGTCCGCTCAGCTCTGGCTCGGCGCCGGCGTGATCCTTTTGAACGTCGCCGTGTATAC
>JAQULN010000348.1 GCA_028718575.1 Candidatus Krumholzibacteriia bacterium
GTCCGCGGCGACGAGCATGGGGCGGCGGCCCTGCTGCTGCAACCGGCGCGCCAATTTACCGCAAAACGTCGTCTTGCCCGATCCCTGCAAGCCCAGCACCATGATCGTGGCCATGCCCTTGTCCGGCAAGGCGAGTTCGGCCGTATCGCCGCCGAGCAACTGCTTGAGCTCTTCGTGGACGATCTTGACCACTTGCTGGGCCGGATCGAGCCCGGTCAGGACCTTTTGGCCGAGGGCCTGCTCCTTGACCCGGGCGACCAGTCCCTTGGCCACTTCATAGTGAACATCGGCTTCGAGCAGCGCGAGCCGCACCTCGCGCAGCGTTTCTTTGATGTTCTCGTCGGTGAGCTGGCGCTGTCCGGTCAGCTTGCGCATGGCCGTCTCGAGGCGCCGGGTCAGGTCCTGGAACACGCTAGCGTCGCTCTCTTGCGCCCATCGGCGCGCATTGCGGGCGCACTCAACCGGCGGCTGCCGTGCCCGGCGCCGTGCGGGGTCGATCGCGCCAACATCCCATCGAACAAGCAGTTGCCGAACACAACCATAACGTCGAGGTGCGCCGTGAGGCGCACCCCGGGGTTGCTCGGCGGGGAAGAAATATAGCGTTTACAGGGGTTTTGGGCAAGAACAACCGTACCGGCCGCGGGCAACACCCGCCGCGACCGGTGCGCCGCCCGCGGCGGTGACAGCGCGGTCAATCGCCGGCGCCGTGGTCGGTCCCGCGCAGCACGGCGGCCGCTTCGCGGCGATCGGCGTGGCGGCAGAACCAGGAGCCGGATACCAGAATATCGGCGCCGGCCTGGCGGCACACGACGGCAGTCTCGCGGTTGATCCCGCCGTCGACGCTGATCGCGAACGCCGCCTGCCGCTGGCGGCGAAGTTCGGCGAGGCGGCGCACCTTCTCCACGCCGCGCGCGTCGAACGCCTGGCCGCCGAACCCCGGCTCCACGGTCATCACCAGCACCAGGTCCACCTGGTCCAGGATCGGCTCGACCGCCGCCAACGGCGTACCGGGGTTGAGCGAGACGCCGCGACGCAGGCCGAGCGCCGCGATCGCCGCCACGGTCTCGGGCAGCGGACTGTCCGCCTCGGCATGGACGGTTATGGCGTCCACGCCGGCGTCGGCGAACGCGCGCAAGTAGCGCTGCGGATGGGTGATCATCAGGTGCGCGTCCAAGAAGAGACCGCTGGCGCGGCGGATGGCGGCGCAGATGAACGGACCGAACGTGAGATTCGGTACGAAGTGCCCGTCCATCACATCCAGGTGCAAGAGATCGACGCCCGCGGCGTCCATCGCCGCGATGTCCGCCCGCAGGTCGGTGAAATCGGCCGCCAATAGCGACGGCGCGACGGCAACGCGGTGCTCAGGGCGACGAAGCCACCAGTTCAATGCGATCTCCCTTGCGGATGCGCAGCCCGGGGGCCGGTTGTTGGCGCAGGATCACGTTCGCTTCGCGCTCGTCGGTGCGTTCGTACACCACGGGTGCCAGCACGCAGCCGGCGGCGGCGACCCGCTGCCGCGCCAGATAGAGCGGCATGCCCCGTAAATCAGGCATCGCCAACAAGCGCGGCGGCGCCGGCTCGCCGATCACCAAATCGACCGCGCGTCCTTTACGCCAATCGCGGCCGGCCGGCGGTTGCTGGAAAAGGACCGTCGGCGTGCTGACATTGTCCTGGGCCAGCCGGACAACGCGGCCCAGGCGATAGTTCTCGCGCTGTAGAGTGATTTCCGCCTGGCGGAAGTTGAGTCCGACCAGTTCGGGAACGCCACCGGTCGGTGGTCCGCTGCTGGTGATCACGCGAATGCTGCGACCGCTGCGGATGGGCGTGCCGGCGGCAGGACTCTGCTCGAGGATCAGGCCAGCGGCGACGGTCGGGTGCGGGCGCTGGCGCGTCTCGGTCACGGTCATTTGCCGCGCGGCCACGCTCGCACCGGCCTCGGCCACGGACAATCCCTGTAGATCCGGCGCCACGATCACTGTGTGGCGATGAACGACCCGCGGCAGCACGGTGAAGTTCACCACGAGCAGCAGCATGCCCGCAATCAAGACCAGGCCCAACAGGAGCAGCAGAAACTCCCAGACCTTCATGCCGCGGGCTTGGCTCATCACGCTCCTTGCCGCCGCCGGCGACCTCGGTCAGGTGCGCCGGCGCAGGCGCGCCGCGAAGAATCCGTCGGTGCCGGTCTGCCAGGGTAGCCAGGCGCGCTGCCAGCCTCCCTGCGGGTCGGGGTCCGGCACGAGATCCGCCCGCGCGGCGAGCAGGTCTGCCAGGACGGCCTCGTTCTCCTCCGGCTCCAGCGAACACGTAGCATAGTACAGGCGGCCGCCGTCACGCAACAAATCGGCCGCCGCCGACGCCAGCTGCAGTAACCGCCGCCCGTTGCGGATCAGCGTCTGCGGCCGCAGGCGCCAGCGCCCTTCCGGATGGTGGCGGCCGACGCCGGTGCCGGAGCACGGACCGTCGACCAGGACCGCGGCGCTCGCGGCGGGCCGCAGAGGCGCCTGCAAACCGTCGCCCGCGACCACCAGCACCGGCCCTAGTCGTAGCCGCCGTAGGTTCTCGCGGACCCGACCCAAGCGCCGCGGCTGCAAGTCCATCGCAACGAGCGCGGTCGCAGGCGGCAACAGGGCGCGCAGGTGGGCGGACTTGCCGCCGGGAGCAGCGCAGAGATCGATCAATGGACCCTGCTGGTCAGGCAAATCGCCGCCCCCGTTCGTCAGCCAGTCGATGACTGCCTGGGCGCCGGCATCCTGCACGAGCACGCCCGGTTGTGTTGCCAGGAGATCCCGTAGCCGGTCCCGGTCGTACCGATCCTGCAGGACGAGCGCTCGTGGATAACCATCACGCCGCTCGCTGCGGACGCCAGCCGCCGCGAGTTCCGCTTGCACCGTCGCTGCGTCGTGGCCCGGCAACACGTGCAATGTGATCGGCGGCGGCGTGTTCGCGTGCGCGAGCAGCGCCGCCGCCGCAGCGTCCCCGTACCGCTCGCACCAGCGCGCGACCAGCCAGCGCGGGTGCGACCACCACGCGGCCAGGTCATCGACCGGCGTCTTCGCCTGCCCGCGACAGAGATCGCGCACGACGGCCAGCGGCTCGCCGCCGCCGCGTTGCTCGAGATGCCGCCGCAGCGCCTGCAACAGCGCGTTCACGTAACCGACCGCGCGCGGCCGTCCCGCCGCGCGCAATAACTCGCCTGCCTGATGCATCGCCGCATAGGCCGGCACGGCGCGGCTGGTCAACAATTGGTGCAGTGAGAGCAACAAGACGCCGCGCACCACCGGATCGCGATGCGGCTCGCGACGGCTGAAGGCGCCGATCACGCAATCATAGCGGCCCTGCCATTGCAGCGCGCCCTTGAGCAGTTCCTCGCGCGCGCAGAGCGCCGCCGCCGACGGCGCCGGTTCTCGCCGCAACCGCCGGACCGCGGCCGCCAGCGAGCCGCCGCGCTCGACCGCCAGCAACGCGCGCAGGACCAGCAGCCGGCCGGGATCGACGCTCACGACGTGAAGACCTGGCCGGGCTCCACGCTGAAACCGTGGCGGAATTCGGCCACCGGTAGCATGCGCCGGCCAGGAGCCTGCAATTCGAGCAGGCGGATCCGTCCCTCGCCGCAAGCCACGACGATGCCCTGCTCGTCGACGGCGAGGATCTGCCCCGGCATGGCGCCGCCGGTGTGCAGGCCGGCGAGTTCGGCGCGGCCGAACTTCAGCAGGCGCTGCCCCAAA
>JAQULN010000349.1 GCA_028718575.1 Candidatus Krumholzibacteriia bacterium
GGAGGCGTACCCAAGGCGGTACGGCGGCCGAGCCGATCCGAGAACGCGCTTCCTGGCAAGCATTTGACCTTTCGCAGCCGGTCCTTCATGAATAATCCGGGCTAGAGATCGAAGTACAGCGTGAACTCGTAGGGATGGGGCCGTTGGTTGATGCGGCCGATCTCGTCTCGCTTGACCTCGAGCCAGCGCTGGATCAACGATTCGGGAAAGACGTCATCGTGCAGAAGGAACGCATGATCCTGCGCCAGCGCATCCAGCGCATCGTCCAGGTTGCGCGGCAAGAACTGCGTTTCCTGGTGTGCGTGTTCGCCGGGCAGATCGGCCGGCCGCCAGCCGCAGGCGATGGGATCGATCTTGTTGCGGATCCCGTCCAGCCCCGCCATCAAGATGGCGGCGGTGCACAGGTAAGGGTTGGCCGTCAAGTCGGGCGGACGGTACTCGATGCGGCGCAACTGCGGATCGCTGACATAGCTGGGAATGCGGATCGCGGCGCCGCGATTGCTGCAGCCGAAGGTGCGCACGGTCGGCGCCTCGAAACCGGGCACCAGGCGCTTGTAACTGTTGGTGCTGGGATTGGTTAAGGCGCAGAGGGCGTCGGCATGCGTCAGGATGCCGCCGATGTAGTGCAGCGCCGTCGGCGAAAGACTGGCGTAGCCGGAGGGGTCCTCGAAGACATTCTTGCCATTCTTGGTCAGGAACTGGTGCAGGTGAAAACCGTTGCCCGCGTTCTCGTATAGCGGCTTGGGCATGAAGGTGACGCGCAAGCCCGCCCGGCGCGCTGCGTTGTGCAGGATGTACTTCGCCAGCACAACCTGATCGCCGGTCGTCAAGAGGTCGGTGAACCAGCCCTCGATCTCCTGCTGGCCGTGTGCCCCCACTTCGTGGTGATGGTAGCGCACCGGAATCTTGAATTCCTGCATCAGGCGGCACACCTGGTCGCGGAAGTCGGCGTAGAGATCGAACGGATTGCAGGCGTGGTAGGCGTTGTAGCTGAAGCGCTCGCGACTCTCGACAGAGTAGAAGCTCTCGGTCTTGTCCGAGGCGAAATCGGCCTCGGCAAAGATGTAGAACTCGTATTCCGGCCCCCATTGCGAGGCGTCGGCCACACCGGTACGGGCCAGCGCGCGTTCCGCCTGGCGGGCGATATGGCGGCCGTCCTGGGCGAACGGCGTGCGCGCGGGATCGGTCAGGTGTGCCGAGGCGAACAGGTGCAGGGTCGGCCGTTCCCGAAACGGATCCAATTGGGCGGTCTCGAGATCGGGGATCAGGACCATGTCGCTGTTCTCGACCTTACGGAAACCGTAGCTGGACCCGTCGAAACCGATGCCCTCGTGGCAGATGTCCGGGGTGAAACGGTCCAACGGCAGGGAGAGATGGTGCAGCCTGCCGACCAAGTCGAGGGATTTCAGGTCGATGAACTCGATCCCCCGATCGGCGGCTTCTTGGCGAACCTGGGCGAACTTGTCGGGTCCCATGGCAACCTCGCTGTGAGACGTGTCTGACCGCGTGCCCGGCGCTGCTTTCGCGCAGGCTGATGCCGACCAATATAGTCAGCGGGGCTCGCCGGAGGAAATTCGACGTTCAACGGCCGTTGGCGCTGCCGGGCCGCTGAGCAGGTCGGTCAGCGCCCGGTCGAGATCGGCAAACTCCCAACGGAAACCGTGCGCTTTCAAGCGGTTCGGCACTGCGCGCTGGCTGCGCAGCAGCATGCGACCCTTCTCCCCCAGCAGCAAGCGCAACACCCAGGCCGGCGTCGGCCAGCGGGCGCTACGACCCACCGCGGCCCCGAGAACCTGGGCAAACTCGCGCTGTGGCGGCGGGTTGGGTGTCGTAACGTTCACCGGTCCGCGGACAGCGGGCGTGTCCAGAGCAAAGAGCACGGCGCGGACGGCGTCCTGTAGGTGAATCCAGGCGAAATACTGGCGCCCGTGGCCGAGTGGACCGCCCAGGCCGCGTCGAAAAAGCGGCAAGAGACGCGGCAGAGCCCCCCCGTCGCGGGCCAGCACGACGCCAAAGCGCAGGCACACGACCCGGCAGCGCTCACTCTCGGCGCGCATGGCGCTGCGCTCCCATTCGTGACAGAGGATCGCCAGGAAATCGCGACCGAGCTCAGCATCTTCGCCCAGCGCCTGTTCGCCGCCGTCGCCGTAGTAGCCGGTCGCCGAGGCGCTGAGCAGGATCGCCGGCCGGTCGCGTTCGCGCAGCGCCGCGGCCAACAAGCTCGTGGGGCGCAGACGGCTGCGTCGCAGCCGCCGGCGTTTGCGGCCTGTCCACAGTCCCTGGCCCACATTGTCGCCGATCAGGTTGATCACGGCGTCGGCCTGTCGCACGCGGTCCAGCCAGGGACCGGGCTCGGCCGCGTCTGCGACCAATATCTGCGCCGCCGCCGGCAGGACGGCTTCCGCGCGCGCGGCATTCCGGCTGACGACAACCGCCTCATCGCCGCGCGAAAGCAGGCCCGAAACAATCGCTCGGCCCAGCAGGCCGGTGCCACCCGTTATCAGAACCTGCATGCGCCCTCCTGCTTCTCGGTATCACGCCACGATAATCCGACCGGACGCGGCTGTCTAGGCTCTGTCTGAAGACCCTGGCCCGGACGGTACGGCCGGACGCTTGCTGCAGCCGGCGTATCACTTATCATTGCCGGCGGAGGCAGTCACGAAAGGACGGTCCATGCAATACGAACATTTCGATTGCGACACTCGCGACGGCATTGCGCGCATTTCGCTGCTGGGGCCGGGCAACCCGCTTCTGGCCGATCTGTGCGACGAGTTCGTCGACCTCATGCTGCGCTTGCAGGAGGACCAGGCCGTCCGTGCGATCGTGATCACCGACGGCGAACACGCCTTCGATCTACAGCCCGACCTGGCGAGCATGAGTCCGGGCGCGGGAGTCGACGGCGGGTTCAATTCGGTGGCGGCCGGATTGGAGTTGGCGCAACGCCTGGTCAAGCTCTTGCAGGAATGCAGCAAACCGGTGGTCACGGCGACGCGCGGCGACATCCACGCCTCCGGCCTGGGATTTTTCATGGCCGGCGACGTGCGGTTGGCCAGCACGACGGCCAGCTTCACCGCCCCCGATCTCTCGGTCGGCTTGATGCCCGAATGGGGATTGATGCTCAATCTGCCGCAGGCGCTCGGTCCCGGCCGCACACTCGAATTCCTCTGGTCGGGCCGCATGCTGTCGGCGGCTGAAGCCTACGCCGCCGGTCTGGTGGATCGCGTGATCCAGGACAGCCATTGGGAGGAGGCGCTCGACGAGTTCCTCACCCAATTGGCGCGCCTGCCGCAGCCGTTGATCCGCTTGACCAAGCTCGCCGCGCAGCATTCCGGCCAGTTCGACCTGACGAGCATGCTCAGTTTCGAATTCGAGGCCCAGCAGCAGTGTTGGGACAGCCGTGAAACCGCCGAATGCCTCGCCGCCTGGCAACAAAATCGCAAGCCGGTTTTTTTGGAGCCAGAGGCAGAGGACGCCGAAGAATGACTTGTTCCGGTCCGGCAGTTTCCCTGCCGGCTGCAACGCAACGGGGCCCGGCCTCGAGCCGGACCCCGCGATCGTTGGCGGCGATGTCGACTGACCGCCGTTAGAAGACGAACCACCAAGAGCCGGTGAAGCGCTGGCCGGTGAGTTCATCCGGTGCGCCAGTATCGGTGATGAAGTGGCAAACTTCCAGCCCCCAACCGAACTGCTTGGTGACGTTGTACTTG
>JAQULN010000350.1 GCA_028718575.1 Candidatus Krumholzibacteriia bacterium
CTCTCCCAGGCCGGTCGCAGCTTGTCGTCGTCGAGCACCGTGCTGCGGAAACGCTGGCCGGTGGGGTTCGGTTCCGGCGCCGCGTCCTTCAGTTTGACCGAGCCCAATGGTTGCAGAAAACGCTGGCTGGTCTCATGGGCGTCGGCGAACTCGGCGGCGCCGCCGAAAAGGCGCGCTTGCCCACCAGCCGCCGCTGCGAGGGCGGCCAGACCGTGGTCCGCCGCGGCGGTCGCTTCTGCAGCCGGTTCGACCGCGTGCTCGCTCGACGTCGAGGCGGCCATCTCACCGCCGTGCTCGACGGCCGTTTCGGCGCCGTCTCGAACCGCTGATTCGCCTACGGTTCTGAGCAGCGGCTCGGGCGGGATATCCGGATCCTCCGCCGCCTCGGGCGCGCCCGCACTCGGCTCGATAACCGTCGGCACCGCTGCCGCCGTCTCCGGTGCTGCGTCGGTGGTGCTCGCGTCGATCTCTTCGACCGCGGCTGCGGGCACCGCCGCTTGCGACTGATCTCCCGCGCGTCCGGGGAAACCGGTGGCGATCACCGTGATCTGCAGATCCTCGCCGAGCTGCTCTGTGTTCGCGAAGCCAAAAAAGACGTGCGCCTCGTTGCCGGCGGCGCTCTGGATGCAACCCATCGCCTCGCGCAAGTCCTCACGGTCGACGCAGGCCGCCGTCAGGTAGACGAGCACCGCCCGGGAACCGTGGATGTCGACATCCTCGAGCAGCGGCGAGCGAATCGCCTGCTCGGCGGCCAGCCTGGCGCGGCCGGCGCCGGCGGCGCGCCCGGTACCCATGATGGCGGCGCCGCTGTCCTTCATCACGGTGCGGACATCGGCGAAGTCGAGGTTCACGACGGCGTTCTGGGCGATGATGTCGCTGATGCCGCGCGTGGCCTCGTACAGTACGTTGTCAGCCAGCCGGAATACGGAGGTCATCCCGGCGTCCGCCACCTCGATCTCCATCAGGCGCTCGTTCGGAATCACCAGCAACGCGTCGACGTGATCGCGCAGCGCGAGCAGACCGGCCTCCGCCTGGGCCAGGCGCCGCCGTCCTTCGAATGCGAAGGGGCGCGTGACGATCGCCACGGTCAAGGCTCCGCGCTCGCGCGCGGCCGCGGCGATCAACGGCGCCGCCCCCGTGCCGGTGCCGCCGCCCATGCCCGCGGTCACGAACACCATGTCGGCGTCGTCCACCAGGGCCGACAGCAGCTCGCTGTCTTCGGCCGCTGCCTGGCGTCCGACCTCCGGATCGCCGCCCGCGCCGAGACCGCGGGTGAGGCGGCTGCCGATCACGATGGTCTGGTGCGCACGGGACGCATCGAGCGCCTGGGCATCTGTGTTGATGGCGTAGAAATCGATATCGGCGAGACCGGCCTCTACCATGCGGTTGACGGCATTGCCGCCGGCGCCGCCGACGCCGAGGACCTTGATCCTCACCCGCCGCGGCGGTTTCGCGGGGGCGAAATGGATGTTCATGACACCCGCCTCCTCCATGAGATGGGCTCATACCGGCAAGCCGCGCTGCGGCCAGGGAACGTTCCACGTCCTGCCCGCTCTAGTAACACATCCCAACCGCGCCGCCAAGGATAATCTCGCGGGCTAGCGCACAAACAGCCGGCGCGCCCAGCCGGGCCAGCGCATGGACCTGGCCCGCGAGACCGGAGCCGGCGCGGCTTCCGTGCGGTCGCCGCCACCTCCCCAGAGGATCAGTCCGAGCGCCGTCGCCCACTGCCCGGGCGGCAACGCCTGCACCCCGGTGAGATTCTCCGGGAGATACCGGTTGCGGGCCGGCAGCCCGAACACCTCTTCGGCCAGATCGCGCGATCCGCGGCAGCGGCCGCCGCCGCCGGTCAGCACGATCCCGGTGCCGAGGCGACTGAGCGCAATGCCCGGGCCGAGCGAATCTTTCACCAACGAGAAGATCTCCTCGAGACGAGGCTCGAGGACCGCCGCTACCAGACCCGGTGTTTCCTCGGGGTTCTCCTCCTCGAACAGAACATTCACATCGATGTCTTCGACCAGGCTGCGCAGCACCACGCCGCGATCGCACTTGACCGCTTCGGCCGCTTCCTCACTGATCCGCAACCCGCTGGCCAGGTCCCGCGTCAAATGCTGCCCGCCCCACGGCGTCGCCCCGATACCCAGCAAACGTCCTCCCGCCAAGGCCGCCCAGTGCGTGCAGCCGCCGCCGATGTCGATCACGAGCACGCCGCGTTCCTGCTCGGCCGGCGTGACCAGACAGGTGGCGGCGGCGAGCACGTCGACCGCGTGCCCCGCCGCCGTATAGCCGGCTTTCTCGATCGCGTTCTCGTTGTTGCGGATGACCGAGCTGGCCCCGGTGATCAGATGGGCGCGGACCTCCAGGCGGCTGCCGGCGCGCCCGCGCGGGTCCTGGATCCCGCCGACGCGGTCCACCGCGAACTCCACCGGGTTGACCGCCAGAATGCGGTGGTTGAACGGGATCGTCAGACTGCGCGCCATTGTCATCACAGCCTCGACGTCCCGATCGGTGATCTCGCGTCCTCCCGGCGCGATCGGAATCTGTCCGGTCGCCATGACCGAGCGCAGATGAGAACCCGAGACGTTGAAACCGAAACCCTGGACGACCACGCCGGCCTGGTCTTGGACGGCGCGCAGCAATCTTGCGATCGCCGCGCTGCCGGCTTTCAAATCGACGAAATCACCGTCCTGGAACCCCTCGGCGGCAACGGTGGCGGCGGCCAGCACGCGCGCCGGTTGGCCGAGCGCTACGTCGGCCACGACCGCGCGGAACGTGGTGGAACCGAAATCACAGGCGACGATCAGGCTGCCCTCGTGCATCCATGCGTCCTTTCTCGCGGCAGCGTCCGTTCGCGCGCGGCGGCGGGCGCGTAGCCGGCGCGCCACGCCGGGGGTGTACTCAGGCTAGCCGCGGCCCGGCCCCGGCGGCACGAAGGTCACCCGATCGCTGAAGCGCAGGTCGACCTGCGCCCCCGGCGGGATCCGTGACCGGGCCAACAAGTAGCGGGTGAGTCGAGACCGATAATCCTCGTCACCGAGAAGTAGGCTGCCGGCTCGTCCCTGCAAGACCACGACGAAGCCCGCATCGGAGGCCCGCACGAAATCCACCGGGCAGATGCTTTCCAGCCCCGTCAGGATCACAGCCTCCATCACGGCGATCACCTGGGCCGGATCGTGCTCGGCCAACCGCCACTGCCCCGGTCCATCGGGCGCCAGCGAACAGCCGACCAGCACGGGCAGAATCGGCGGCGTCTTGTCGTCCGGCAGCGCCAGGATGCGACCGTCGCCGACCAGCAGCCGGTGCCCATCGCCGCCGCCCGCGTCGGCCACGGCCAGCAGCGGCTGCCACTCCAGCAGCGCGAGGTTGAGCGTATCGGGGATGCGGCGCTTGACGCGAATCTCGCGCACCCACGGCAGGCCGGCGCTCGCGGCAGCGACCCTGCGGCTCGACAACGTCCAGATGTTGTGCCTGAGGAACCCGCTCAGCGCGGTGGCGACCTCCTGCTCGCTGCTGTATCGATAAGGACCGGATTCGATGCGCGTGATCTCGAACATCGGCGCCGTCAGCAGCCAGTAGCCGCCGCCGGCGAGCAGGCCGAGCAGCGCCGCGGCGGCTCCCGCCCGCAGCGAAGTCTGCCGCCACGAGCGTCGCGGACGGCGTCGCACGGCGAGGCGGCGACCGCGCGAGCCCCGGTACTCCCCGATGAC
>JAQULN010000351.1 GCA_028718575.1 Candidatus Krumholzibacteriia bacterium
GTACCCGCCCACGCTCGTGTTCGAGTGGCTGCAAGACCTCGGTTTTCATCCCTTGACCTGGCTTTTCGGACACCTGCTGTTGGGCGGACTGGGCATGTGGTGGTTGCTGGGACGCTGGTCCGTGCCGTGGCCTGCCCGCTGTCTGGGCGTGGTGATCTGGCTATGGTCGGCGCGCCTGGTGGCCTGGGCTGTGCACGGCCATGGGACCAAGCTGGGAGCCGAGATGTACCTGCCGTGGCTGGTCGGCCTGACCTGGACCATACTGGGTCGGGGCGGGCTGCGGCCGACGGCGGTGGCCGCGCTCGTCCTGGCGTTGCAACTGCTGCGCGGGCACATCCAGGTCACGTATTACACGTTGTTGTTGATCGGATTTGTGACCGTCTGGCACCTCATACGACCGTTCGCGACGACGCCGGCGGCGCTCGGCGGGCAAACGGAGCCGGCTCGCGAGCCGCCGCGGGCAATGGCATCCGAACCGGGCGCGGCGCGACGCGGCTACGCGGGCTTGTTGCTGCTCGTGCTGATCCTTGGTTTCGCCATCGGCGCGGTGTTGCTGCTCCCGGTGCATTCTTACGCGTCGTTCTCGACGCGGGGCGCCGGTGGCGCCACCGGCGCCGGCGGTGCGGCGTACGACTACGCCACGGCCTGGAGCCTGGCGCCGGAGGACCTCGGCGCGGTCTTCATGCCCACGGCCGCCGGGTTCGGCCAGGCAACGTACATGGGCCGTATGCCGTTTACGACCAACCCCAACTACGTCGGCCTGTTGGTGCCGCTTTTAGCGGCGGCGGCCTGGTTGGCGCGGCGGCAGCGCAATCTGGTCTGGGCGTGCGCCGCGGCGGCGGTCTTGGCGCTGTTGCTGGCGCTGGGTCGCTACAGTCCCGGGCTCTATCAACTCGCCTACAACGTCCTGCCGTATTTCGACAAGTTCCGCGCCCCGTCGATGATCATGGTCCTGCCGGTCTTGCTCCTTTCGATCCTCGCTCCATTGGGCGCGGCGGCGCTCGCCGATCCGCGCGAGGACCGCGCGCGCTGGCTGCGCCGCGCGGCGATCTTTCTTTTCGGCCTGGGCGGGCTCATGCTCCTGAGCGGGATCACAGGCTTCGGCGAGTCGTTCTATCAGAGCCACCTGACCGATCTGGCCGACAAGAGCCAGCGGCCGGCGGCGCCGGTGCTGCTGGCGGCCGCCTGGGATCTGCACCGCGATTTCCTGCTGCGCATCGGTCTGTTGCTGCTCGCCGCCGGCGGCGCGGCGTTGTTGGCCGCGCGCCGGCCGGCATTTCGACGCACCTGGCTCGTGCCCGTGCTGGCGGCGCTGGTGGCCGTCGATTTATGGGGGGTCGCCCGCCTGGTCACCAATCCGGAACAGAGACTGCAGACGGTTGTGCGCACCGCCGACGGCGGTGGCCGGCTCGTTCCCGCCGAGCGCTTGCTGCAGCGATGGCCGGGCCCGGCGCGCAGCCAAGTCGCTCCGGACCTGGCGGCGCACTTGCAACGCACGGTCGGGCACGACCGGTTGCTACCGCTCGGCGCCGATCGCGAAACCAACGCATACATGACCGCGGGCATCCGTTCGCTCGGCGGCTACTACCCCGCGAAGCCAGCCGTCGGCGAGGCGGTGCGCGTGCGGCTTTATCCACGGTCCGGCCTGCCGGCGTGGCGGATCGCGCACTGGCTCGGCGCGGCTGCGATCACGTACCCCGGCCGTCTGGCCCCCGCCGATCTCGACCTGTTGCGCGAGCACGGGCTGGCGCTGGTCGACGATCCCGTCGATGCCGGTGGCACCGTCGTTTACCGTGTCGAGGATCCGCTGCCGCGAGCGCGTCTCGTCGACCGTTATCGGCTCGCGGCAACGTTGCCGGAAGGGGACGCTCTGGAGCCGTTCCTGGACGCCATCGGCGCAGGCCGACACGATCCGACCGGTTTGCTGATCCTTGACCGCGAGCCCGCGCCGGCGCCGCTGACCGGCCCGGAGCCTCTGCCCGCGCCGGTATTCGTGGACGATGGCCTGAACCGGGTCGTCGTCAACGTTGCGGCGCCGCGGCCGGTCCTGCTCTTGCTAGCGGACATCTGGGCGCCCGGCTGGCGCGCGACCGTCGACGGCCGGTCCGCGCCGCTCTTGCGGGCCGACTTGATGCTCCGGGCGGTGGCGCTGCCGGCCGGCGCGCACGAGGTTTGTTTCGAATACCATGATCCCGCCCTACTCAGGGGGATCGCCTTGGCGGCGACCGGTGTCCTGATCGTATTGATCCTGGTGGCTTGGCCCTGGGTCCGCCGGAGCCTGAGCCGGACCGCGCCCGCGCCGAGCGCGACGAGCGAGAGCGATCGTGAAGCAGATGCCTCCTAAGCAACCAGAGCGCGCCCGCGTCGAGCGACCGGTGGTGGTCATCCCGACGTACAACGAGGCGGAGAACATCGGCCGCCTGATCCCGCAGATCTTGGCTCAGGATCCCCGGCTCTCGGTGCTGGTGGTCGATGACAACTCGCCCGACGGCACCGGGGAGATCGTCCGCAAGCTGGCCGATTACGGCGGCCGCGTGAACCTGTTGATGCGCGAACGCAAGCAGGGGCTCGGTCCGGCGTATCGCGCGGGTTTCAAGCATGTTCTCGAGAATACCGATCACGACGCCGTCTTCGAGATGGATGCCGACTTCAGTCACGATCCCGCCGCCTTGCCGATGTTCCTGCGCGAGATCGCGATGTCGGATCTCGTTGTCGGCAGCCGCTACTTGCACGGGATCACGGTGGTGAACTGGCCGCTCAGCCGTTTGATCCTGTCGGTCGGCGCCAACCTCTACGCGCAGCGCATCACCGGCTTGCCGATCAAAGACTGCACCGGCGGTTTCAAGTGTTTTCGCCGCGAGGTGCTGGAGGCGCTGCCCCTGGACCGTATCACGAGCGACGGCTACAGCTTCCAGATCGAGGTCAACTACCATGTCTGGAAGCGCGGCTATCGCATCCGCGAGATTCCGATCATGTTCGTCGACCGGCAGGTCGGCGTCAGTAAGATGTCACGGCGCATCATCTGGGAGGCCGCCTGGATGGTCTGGTACCTGCGCTGCAAGCGCGTTCCCTGAGGCATGACGTGGCGCTGCGGCTAGGCATCGTCATCGTGCACTACAACACGCCGGCAGATCTGGCGCGTTGTTTGGAATCGCTGCGCGCCGAGGCGGCGGCCTGCCCGCATGAAGTGGTGGTGGTGGACAACGCCAGCAGCGAACCGGGCTTGGCCGACGTGCAGGCGCGGTACCCCGAAATCCATTGGGTGCGCAACGCCGAGAACCGGGGCTACAGCCGCGGCTGCAACCAGGGAATGGCGGCTCTGCCGGCCGACTTTCATCTGATATTGAACCCGGACATCGTCGTGTTGCCAGGGTCGCTCGCGGCGCTGCTCGCCTGCGCCGACCGGCAGCCGCGCGCCGGCATCATCGGGCCCCAGCTGTTGAACGAGGATGGGACGGTCCAGGAGTCCTGCCGGCGTTTCTACACGCTGCAGACGCTCTTGCTGCGCCGGACCTTCTTGGGCAAGCTCTTCCCGCGCAGCCGCACGATCGCGCAGCATCTGATGCGAGATTTCGATCATGCCGCCCTGCGTCCGGTAGACTGGGTTCTCGGCGGCTGCCTGCTCGTGCGGCGCGAGGCGCGTCACCGCTGCGGTCCCATGGACGAGCGCTTCTTCCTGTATTTCGAGGACGTCGACTG
>JAQULN010000352.1 GCA_028718575.1 Candidatus Krumholzibacteriia bacterium
ATGTCCATGACGTCGCACCGCCTTGTCTGGTCCGTCGCTTCCTACCATCGTATGCAGCGCTAACCTAGGCAAACGCTTGACCGAGGGCAAGCTCGGATCGCGCCCGCAAGAGGAGGTTGATGCCGGTGGCGCTGGTGCGTGGTGAAGAGTGCATTCGCGAAGGCGTCGTCATTCGCGCCGGCGGCGGCACCTGCCGGGTGGCGGTCGCGGGCGAGGTCTACCTTTGTCGCTTGCGGGGCCGGCTCAAACAAGGCCGCCAGATCGCCCAGAACGTGGTGGCCGTCGGCGACCACGTGCGGTTGCGAACATTGCCGCCGTCGGCCGCCGACGCCGATGCGGAGGGAATCATCGAGGCTGTGCTGCCGCGGCGCAGTCGACTGTCGCGCCGGGCGGCGCGGCGCACCGGCGGCCATATCGAACAAGTCCTGATCGCGAACCTGGACCAGGTGCTGGCTGTCCAGTCGGTGGCCGAGCCCGCGCTGCAGGGCTGCCTGGTCGACCGGCTGCTGGTGGCGGCGGCGCGGTACGAAGTGCCGTCGGTGCTCTGTCTCAACAAGGTCGATCTCGAGCCGAGCGTGGCCGCCGATCCGCGCTGGGATTACTACCGGGCGATCGGCATCGACGTGGTGAAGACCTCGGCGACGACCGGAGCCGGTTTGGCGCGCTTGCGCGAACTGCTGCACGACCGGATCTCCGTCTTGCTGGGCGCGTCGGGCGTCGGCAAGAGCAGCCTGCTCAACGCCGTCCAGCCGGGTCTGCGCCTGCGCACCGGCGAGGTGACCGGCAAGACAGGCCTGGGCCGGCACACGACCAGCCACACCGAGTTGTTTCCGCTGCCGGACGGCGGTTTCATCGCCGACTCGCCCGGCCTGCGGGGTTTCGATCCCTGGGACCTGGCGCCATCGCGGTTGCGCGACTACTGGCCCGACTTCCAGGACGCGGCCGCGGACTGCCGATTCCGCACCTGCCTGCACCGCGACGAACCGGACTGCGGCGTCAAGCGTGCGGTCGCGGCGGGGCGGCTGCCCGCCTGGCGGTTGCAGGCCTACCTGGACATCCTGCGGGATCTGGAAGATCGTCAGCGCGAGGTCCAGCCCTATTGAGCGGGATTATTCAAGGATGATTCGGTTCGCGGTCAGGTCCCGATAGAAGCGCCAGGCCTCTCGGCCCTCGTGCAGGAGTCGATCCAGGGGCACCAGGCCGGTCGTCGCCGCGTACTTGACCCGCTGATCGGCTCGATCGGCAACACTGGAACCGGGCAGCGGACCGAGGGCGGTCTGCGGGGCCTTCTGCACCAGCTCGTAGTTCAGAAGGCATATCAGGGCCAACCAGAAGCCCAGGAGCAAGAATTTGCGAAGACAGCGCATGGGCATCGTGCCTGATTCGGCGTGGGAGCGGACAATCGGCGTTGCTCGGCGAACCGGCGGCTACCCCGACAGGATCGGCCGCCGGCGGTCCCGACTTGAGCCTCGGCGGTCATCGGCGTGAGCGGTGCCTGCAAACGCCGCGCGACGGCGTGGATCGCCGGCTGCTGGCGGCGGCCGCCGCTGACGCCGCAAGAACTCCTCGCACTGCGGCCCCGCCGGATTCTGCTCGTGCGCCAGCACAATCAGATGGGTGACATGGTCTGTGCGACGCCGTGTTTCTGCGCAATCAAGCAGACCTGGCCGCAGGCGCAGATGGCGCTGATCACCGCGCCGGTGAACCGGGAGGTCGTGGTCCACAATCCGCACCTGGACCGCCTCTTCCTCTTCGAGCAGCGATTGTGGCGCAGACCGGCGGCTCTTGCGGCCTGGTTGCGCGATCTGCGGCGGTTCGACGCCGAACTCGCCCTCGTGCTCAACAGCGTTTCGTTCTCGGTGACCAGCGCGTTGTTGGCTCTTTGGTCACCAGCGCGCTGGGTGGTCGGCGGCGACAGTGCGCCGTTCCATTCCGGCGTGTCGCGGGCTTACAGCCTGCGCCTGCCGACGAACCCGCTTCTTGACCGCCATGCCGTGCTGCACAGCCTGGCGCCCTTGCAGGCGGTCGGAATCACCACGACCGATCTGTCGACCGTCATGCGGCTGGCCGACGCGGAACGGCACGAAGCCCGTGCGCTCACGGAGCGGCTGTTGCCGCCGGGGCCGTTCTGGGCGCTGCATCCGGGAGCCGGCAAGCGCCAGAATTGCTGGCCGGCCGAGCGGTTCGCCGCGGTGGCGCGCCGCGTCGCGCAACTGGGGATCCCCGTCCTGGTGTTGCATGGTCCGGCCGATCGCCAGGCGCTGGCCGGGTTCCGGGACGCACTCGGCGAGGCCGTGCCCACCGGCGCCGGCGCGCCGGTGGTGGTGGCGCCGGCAGTGAACGTCGGGACCGCCGCCGCGGTGCTGGACCGGTCCGACCGTTTCCTGTGCAACGACACAGGCCTGATGCATGTCGCCGGCGCGTTGGGTGTGCCAACGCTCGCGCTCTTTGGTCCGACGGACCCGGCACTCTGGAAGCCGCCGGCAGCAGCGGTCCGCGCCCTGCGGTCGCCGACCAGAGTCGCGGATGCCCGCGGTCAGGAATTCGGTTGGATGGAGGGGCTGACGACCGATGCCGTCTGGATCGCGTGGCGCGGATTGCCCGGCCGGCAGATCGGGCCGCTCACGTGATGGCATCAACGGCGGCCCGCCCCGCGGAATAGAGCTGCGCGCTTGCCGAAATCACGAGCGAGACCTGCCGCCGCAGCGGCAGGTCTCGACGACAGCGAAGCGACAGGGAACCAAACCCGCAGGCGCCTCTTACCGCTCGGGCTCCATCGGCAAGTCGCCCTCGCTCTGCATCAGATCGTTCAGGTTCAGCTCGATCGTGGCGGCGGCGCTGATGTTGCCCGACGTGTCGACCGAGTAGATGTAGTAGGTCAACAGCCGGCCGTTGCCGATGATGTCGTCGTCGTTGAAGTACGTCGCCGTCTGCGGCACCGTCACCAGGGCCACGGCCGCCAGATCGTAGCTGCTGCGGTAGACCAGGTAGCCGGCGAGGTCCAGATCAGAGACGTTGGGCTGCCACGTGATGGTGGCCGTCTGCTGATGAGGTACCAACTCCAACGCCAGCCCGGCGGGCAGCGCCGGCGGCGTGGTGTCGACGGGGGCGGTGACGGGGTTGCTGGTCTTGTCGTCGCTGCAGCCTGCGATCAGGCAGGTCAGGGCGGCTAGGCAGATGAGCGAGAGCAGGGACTTCTTGCTGGCCATGGTTGGTCCTCCTTAGGATTCGCTGGTTGCCTGCTGGCTCGTCGCAAGGGAGCGGCCAGAGAAGCGACTCAGGTTGCGGTGGCACAGTTGCTTCGAGCTACGAAGCTTCTCCGGCCGACTCCGGGCATCGGACTGCAAGGCAGGTGCCATGGGTCAGGTTGATCCTCTCCATCTCTTTAATTCATTATGCGATAATAATTTATCGTGCTTGCGGGCTACAATGGGACGGTCTGCGGAAGCGCAGGGAGCAACGCGGCACGTTGTGTCCTGCCATGCCCGGATGCGTCGGGTCATGCAATGTGCCCTGCCGCCGGTCAGAGCCGGCCGAGCAGCCGTGACACTTGCCGCGCTGGGTATACAAAGCCCTTGACGCCTTTATGGTTATGGTCGAGGATGGACATCATCAGGCCCCCGGCGGCGGGGATCGAATCGAACCTCTTCCGAGGAGGCGAGCCGGATGACGAAGGCCGATATCGTTGAGGAT
>JAQULN010000353.1 GCA_028718575.1 Candidatus Krumholzibacteriia bacterium
CTGCACGACCCGCCGGCGGCCGGTCGCCGCGACGAGCAGGTCCAACTCGCGCTCCAGGTGATCGAGGTAGCGATCCACGTCGGCGCGGCAGGGCGGGATCTCGGCGTTGCAGCCGCAATAGTGACAGCGCCGGACGCAGTACGGCAGGTGGACGTAGAGGCTGATCTCGGCCTGCGGTCTGGCGCCGAGTTCCGCCAACGCCGCCCGCCACTGTTCGGCGCCGAACGCGCCGCGCCATGCCGGCACGGCCGGGTAGCTCGTGTAGCGCGGGCCCGGCCGATCGAGGCGGCGCAAGAGGTCCGGCGATACGCGCACGTGCATGTCGTCAGGCCTCCGGCTGATGCGCGTGCACGGTCTCGACCAGGAGCGACACCGCCTCGGGCGGGGTCGCCGGCAAGATTCCGTGCCCGAGGTTGAACACGTGGGCGCGAGCGCGGTCGCCGGCGCGGCAAACGGCGCGCGCCCGCCGCGCGATCTCGCTCGCGTCGCCGCAGAGCACGACCGGATCGAGGTTGCCCTGCAGAACGTGATCCGGCGCCGCTATGGCGGCGGCGCCGAGATCGCAAGTCCAGTCCAGGGCCAGGCATTCGGCGCCGCTCTCGCGCAGCGCGGCCAGGTTGTCGCTGCCGCCCCGGCTGAACAGGATGCGCGGCACCTGCAACGGCGCCAGCGCTGTCATGATGGTCTGCAGCGGCGGCAGCGCGAGGCGGCGGTAGTCGCTCGGATGCAGGATGCTGGCCCAACTGTCGAAGATCTGCACGGCGGCGCATCCCGCCTCGACTTGCATGGCCAGATGGCGGGCGACCTGGTCGGCGAGGGTGGCCAACAGCGAGCACACGAGGTCGGGTCGGCTGTATAGCAATGTCTTGAAGTGGCGGAAATCCTGGCTGCCGCCCCCCTCCACCAGGTACGCCGCGAGAGTCAGCGGCGCTCCCGCGAAGCCGATCAGCGGTATCTCCGGACGCGCCCGGCGGACCAGTTCGATCGCTTCGCCGACGAACGCCAGCTCCTCGAGCGGTTCGACGACACGCAGGCGCGCGAGATCATGTTCATGCCGCAGAGGAGCGGCGAGCCGCGGCGCGCCCTGGCTGAAGTCGAACGCGGCTCCCATGGGCGCCAGCGGCGTGAGGATGTCGCTGAAGATGATCCCGGCGTCGAGGTCGTAGCGGCGCAGGGGCTGCAGGGTGACTTCGCAGGCGAGGTCCGGCGTGGTGCAGAGCGTGTGGAAGCTGGCTCGCTCGCGGACCGCACGGTACTCCGGCAGGTAGCGACCGGCCTGGCGCATGATCCACACCGGACGGCGGGACGGCGTCTGACCCCGCAAAGCGGCCAGGAACGGGGGGAGGGCAGGTCGGGTCGTCGTGGTCATGGGTGAGGCGGCTCCGTTGGTAACGCCGGCGATCGCTGTCGGTTCGATTCAGAATAAGCATGTTCGGCGATCACGGCTCGACCCCAGGCGTCAGACGCGCTCCCGGCGGCGCCAGTAGACGCCGACTTGCAGGAGCAGCGATCCGCACAGCAAGGCAGCGGCCAGCAGGTAAGGCGCCGACAGACCGCAGCCGGCGCGCACCAGGATACCGGCCAGCAGTGGCGGCAAGAACCCGCCGGCGCCAATGAGACCTTCATGGATGCCGGCGTTGCGGCCGCGCGCCGCGGGGGCTTCGAGACTGTAGTAGATCGATGCGGCGTAGCTGACGCCGCAGGCGATTCCGATCAAGGGCGCGACAACCAACAAGGCGGCGAACTCCGTGAGCAGGGGAATGGCGACGATCGCGACGAGGCCGAGACCCTGCGGCAGCCAGAGCCTGCGGGCCGACCAGGCCAACCGGAGCGGTCCGCCGAGAGCCAGCAGGACCACCGTCTGGCTGGCGAGGATCGCACCGATGAACCAGCCGTAGAAGCGGGAATCCCATTGATGGTGGAGAAACCACTGTGGCAGGTGATGGGTCAAAATGCCGAACGCGCCATAGGCCGCAGTGTTCGCGATCCAACTCATCAAGCGAAACACGTCCAGACGCGCTGTGCCTGCTAACGGCAGATCGGGTTGGGGTGACGGCGGCGGCGACGAGCGGCCCGCGAGCCGGGACGCCGCGGCGAGTTCAGTTCGCGGCAGCAATAAATAGGCCGCCGCCACACAGCCGGCGCCGGCCAGCAAGACGGCTCCGAAGCCGAAGGCGCTCAGCAGCAGGCCGCCAAGGACGAAGCCTGCCGTCTTGCCGCCAGACCACGCGACGTTGAAGCGGCCGAGGACGCGCAGCCGGATGCCCCCTGGACTCAGGTCGCCGAGGGTCGCCTGCACGACCGGCCAGTACAGCGCCTTGCCGAGTCCCATCGCCACTTGCAGGGCCAGCAGCAGGTCCAGGCGGCGGATCAACCAGGCGGCCACGGCGCAGGCGATCAGCACCAGGCCCCCGCTCAGGCACAACCCGCTGCGGTCGAAGCGATCGCTGGCGCGGCCGGCCAGCGGCGCGCAGACGATGTACGTGAGGGCGCCGATCGCCGCGACCAGGCCCAACTGCAACGCGCCGCCGCCGAGCGCCAACACCTTGAACGGCATGGCGACCATGATCAAGAAGAAGCCGCCGTCCATCGCGGCGGCCGACCGAAAGAAGCCACCCAGGCTCTTGACCGTTGCGGCGGTGACCGGGGTGTGCACCAATCGACGCTCCTTGCGGGAATGCTATTGGTACTCCGCGCCGAGGAAGATGATCGAAAACAGGATGGCGCCGACCGCGAGCGGCGCTACAAATCGCAACGCGAAGTGCAGGATCGGGAAGGTTCGTCTCAAGGCAGCGGGACGCCCCGACTGCAGTTCGTCCTTCACCTCGCGTGGATTCAAGATCCAGCCGACGAAGAGCGCGATCAGCAAACCGCCGACCGGCAGCAGCCAGTTGGCGGCCAGGTAGTCCAGCGACGCAAACAGGCCCGCGGTCGAGGCGCGGCCGAACAAGTTCAGGCCGGACAGCGCGGCGTTGCTGCCGAGGCTGAGGGCGTTCAAGGCGCCGAAGACCGTGATCGCCGACCCCATGGTCAACGTGGCGCGCCGGCGCGACCAGCTCATCTCGTCGATGGCGAAGCTCGAGACTACTTCCATCAAACTGACCGTGGAAGTCAGCGCCGCGAAGGCGATCAGCAGAAAGAACAGCCCGGTGATCAGGTTGCCCAGCGGCAGTTGAACCAAGACTGTCGGCAGCGTGGTGAATAGAATGGTCGTGCTCTGGGAGATCTGCAGATCGAAGGTGAAGATGATCGAGAACATGATGACGCAGGCGAGGATGCCAATGGCGGAATCCAGCACGCAGACTTCGAGCACCGACCGCGGGATGCTGTTCTGCCGGCGCATATAGCTGCCATAGGTCAGCATGGCGCCCATGCCGAGACTCAACGAAAAGAAGGCTTGGCCGACGGCTTCCAGAATCGCGCTCGGGCGCAGATCGGCGAAATCGGGGCGGAACAGGAACTGCATGGCCGGGCGGAAGCCCGACGTCGTGGCGGCGTACACCACCATGAACAGGAGAATGGCGAACAGCAGCGGCATCAACACACGGGCTACTCGTTCAATGCCTTGTTTGACGCCGAAGTACACGGACGCCACGGTTGCGACCATGAACGCCACCTGGAACGCGACCTGCTGGACGCCGTCGCCCAAGAAACCGAGGAAATGGGCCTGTAGGGTGTCGGCC
>JAQULN010000354.1 GCA_028718575.1 Candidatus Krumholzibacteriia bacterium
TCCCAACCCGCATGACGAACGGCGCCCTTGCGGATGCCGCGGCCGGACCCCTGGCGCCCGTCGCATCCGCGGCAGAGGCCGACAGCCGAACAGCCGACAGCCGAGCGGCAACAAACAGGGCGGGCCAGTGGGGACCCGCCCTCTTCTGTCATCGCACGCCGGTGCGGAACTAGGCCGTCGCCGCCTCCTGTGTCAACAGCGCCTCCCACTGCCGGTCCACGTGTTCCTGGCAGTGTTCCAGGAGCTTCTCGTTGCCGGGCTTGAACAGGTGCCGGAACCGGGCCTGTTGCTTGAGCCACGGCGCGCTCGGTTGCCGCTCTTTCGGTTTCTTGTTGATCGTGTACTTGCCGTACTCGACCTCGAAGAGCGGCCAGAAATTCGTCTCGACCGCGTCCTTGGCGATCTGCATGCCGAGTTCCATCGGGAAACCCCAGCCCACCGTGCAGGGCATCAGCACGTTTATGAAGGCCGGACCGTCGCAGCTGAGGGCTTTCTCGACCTTGGTCGCCAGGTCCTTCCAGTGGAACGGCGTGGTCTGCGCTACATAGGGAATATTGTGCGCGACCATGATCCTGGTCAGATCCTTGCGGTCCTGCGGTTTGCCTTGCTTGACCTTGCCGGCCGGCGCGGTCGACGTATGGGCGCCGAACGGCGTCGCGCTCGAACGCTGGATGCCGGTGTTCATGTAGGCTTCGTTGTCATAACACACGTACAGCATGTTATGGCCGCGCTCGAGCGCGCCCGAGAGCGACTGCAGACCGATGTCGTAGGTGCCGCCGTCGCCGCCGTACGCGATGAAGTTCATCCGTTCGGCCTGGGCAGCCGCGGCCGGCAACTCGCCGCTCTTCTTGAGCGCGCGGTAGGCCGTCTCGGCCCCGCTGATCGTCGCCGCAGCGTTCTCGAACGCCGAGTGGATGAACGACGTCTTCCAGGCGGTGTACGGAAAAATCGTGGTGATCACTTCCATGCAGCCGGTCGCACCGGCGACGACCGTGTTCTTGCCGGCGACCAGCATGATCTGGCGCAGGATATTGGCGCCCGTGCAGCCGGCACACGCGCGGTGTCCCCCGGTCAAGAGGTCCTCGTTCTGGACGAGTTGCTTCAGGCTGATGGCTTTGGCTTCGCTGGCCATGAGAGGTTCTCCTTCCTAGGCCCGGCAGCCGAGCAAGTTGTGAATGGGTTGCTCGCCGCCGGCAGCGATTTTCTGGAGCGCCTCGATCACCTCGGCCGCGTGGCCGAGTTCGAAGTCGCGGCCGCCGAGGCCGTAAATCCAGTTGTGAATCGGCGCCGCGCCGGGTAGTCCGTACGCCGCGCTGCGAATCTCGGTGAACACCGGTCCACCCCAACCGCCGAAGCTGGCCGAGCGATCCAGCACCGCGATCGCCTTGCGGCCCGCCAGAACCGGCTGGAGCTGTTCGGCCGGGAACGGCCGGAACATCCGTAGCTTCAATAAACCGACCTTGACGCCCTTGTCGCGGTACTCGTCGATGACGTCCTTGGCGGTGCCGGCGCTCGAGCCGAGGACCACCATGACCAGATCAGCGTCGTCGAGCTTGTATTCCTCCCAGAATCCGTAGCGGCGACCCGTGAGGTCGGCGAACTCGTCGAACACGTCGCGCGCCACGTCGAAGACCCGCGGATAGGTTTCGAGCTGACTCCACTTGTGCTCGAAGTAGTAGTCGGTCAGATCCAGCGGGCCGACGGTGAGCGGACGCGCGGGATCCAGCAGCGTGTACTTGTGCTTGTACGGGCCGACGAAATCGAAGGCAGCGTCGTCGTTCAACAAGTAGAGCGCGTCTTCCTTGTGGCTGATGATGAAACCGTCGTAGTTGACCATCGCCGGCAGACGCACGTCCATGTGCTCGCTGATGCGGAAGTTGATGAGCCCGGTGTCGTAGGCTTCCTGCGCGTTCTCGCAGAAGTGATGGATCCAGCCGGCGTCGCGGCCGCCCATCGAATCGCTGTGGTCGCAGTGGATGTTGATGTTGCCGGACAGCGCGCGGTTCACGAGCGCCATCTGGATCGGCAACCGAAGTGAGGCGGCGATGTAGACCACTTCCCACATCAGCGCGAAACCCGCGGAACTGGTGGCGGTGATGGTGCGCGCGCCCGCGGCCGCCGCGCCGACGGCCGCCGACATCGCCGAGTGTTCGCTTTCGACGAGAATCATCTCGGCCGTCGACTCGCCGTTGGCCACGAACTCGGCGAACTTGTGCATCATCTCGGTCTGCGGCGTGATCGGGAACGCGGAAGCGACGTGGGGCCGCGCCTGTTTGAACGCGTAGGCGACGGCCTCGTTGCCGCTGAGCGCCACGAGCTCCTGCTGGAGTACCTTGCTCATGCTCCAGAGCCTCCTTCTTTTATTTCTCTTCGCGGACCATGACCAACGCGGCCTTGCCCTTGGCGGCAGGCGGGCACTCGTTGGCGCAGATTCCGCAACCCTTGCAGTGATCCAAATCGATGCCCACGACCTGCGGCTTGTCGCCGCTGAGGTCCACCTTGATGGAGGCGTCCGGGCAGTAGATCCAGCAGAACAGGCACTGGATGCAGTTGGCAGGGTAGAACTGGGGCACGAAGGTGCGCCAGTCCCCCGTCTTGAAGGACTCGGCATTGCCGGCTTCGGTGATGACGCCGGCCTCGGCGAGGTCCTGGGCTTTCTTCAGACTCATGCCGAAACCACCTCGTTATAGGCCTTCTCGACCGCGCGCAGGTTGCCCTCGACCACGGCCTGGGAGAACTTCGTGCTGAACTTCACCTTCATCGCGTCCAGGAACTCCCCGAGATCCATGAATGGCTCGGCCGCGAGCAGCGCGCCAGTCATGGGCATGTTCGGGATGGGCTTGCCGAAATTGTCCAGCGCGATCTTGGTGGCGTCCACCGTGTAGATCTTGGCGCCCGGCACGTTGATCTTCGCCCGGATTTCGTCCGGCGCCAGCGAGGTATTGATCAGGAAGACCGTGCGTTCGTCGGTGCCGGCGGTCACGCCGGCGGCCGTCGAGTCTAGCAGGCTCGAATCCAGCACGACCACGATGTTGGGATTCTCGATCCCGCAGTGGCGGCGGATCGGTGTGCTGGAGATGCGCGTGTAGCCGCGTACGGGAGCGCCGCGGCGCTCCGGTCCGTATTCGGGGAAGCCCTGGCCGTACTTACCCTTGGCCAACACGGCCTGGGCGACGAACGTGGCCGCCGTCTTGGCGCCCTGCCCGCCGCGCGCATGCCAACGGATCTCGACCATCTGAGCAGCCATCTTGTACCTTCCTTGCCGCTGATTGCAGCGCATCCGGGTGACGCAGCGGACGCGCTTGGCTGTGAAGCAACTCCAAGTTAGCCAGTGGCGGCACACCAGACAAGCAAAAGGGGTGCCGCAATACACGACACCCCAGGTTCACTTTGCTGGCGCGACGCCCCGGGCACCGGCGTTACTTCGCCAACACCGCCTTGACCGCGCGCCGTTCTTGCCCGTCGTCCAGGCGCACGAGGTAGATGCCAGCGGCCGCCGGCCGGCCGTCGCTATCGCCCCCGTCCCAGACCGCGCGATGGCGGCCGGCGGGCAGCGTCCCGCGGTGCAGCGTCGCCACCAGGCGACCCCGCAGATCGAAGATCTGCAAGGAAACCGTCCCGTTGCGGGGCAGATCGAAGGTCACGGTCGTACTGGGATTGAACGGGTTCGGCGCCACGC
>JAQULN010000355.1 GCA_028718575.1 Candidatus Krumholzibacteriia bacterium
CTTGATCAAGAGCGGCGTCTCGATCTCCAGGAAATCGTGCGCAGAGAGGAAACGTCGCGTCGCTTGGGCGGCGCGGTGACGGATCTGCAAGTTCCGTGCGAGTTCGGGATGGCGCAAGTGCAAGTACCGGTAGCGCAGGCGCAGTTCTTCCTCGACGCGGTCGGCCTGATCGATCTGAAACGGCAGGGGCGCGCAGGTGTTCAGGATCGCGACGCGCTCGGCGACGACTTCCACCGCGCCGGTGAGCTTGTCGGGATTGACCATACCCGCCGGACGCGGTCGCACCGTGCCCTGAACGTGCAAGACCGCTTCCAGCTTGAAATCGCCGGCCATGTCGCGCGGCGTGCCGTCTTCGCAGACGATCTGGATCTCGCCCCAGCGGTCTCGCAGATCCACGAAGACCACGCCGCCGAGGTGGCGGATGCGGGCGGCCCATCCCGCCAGACTGACCTTCTGGCCGATCAGCCCGGTGCTGATTTCTCCGCAGCGATGGGTGCGTAGACTCGGGCTGCGACTGTCGTTCACTGCTCTAACACCTCCCGCACGGCCCTGAGGATCTCGTCGCGCGGCACCGGTTCCTGAGTGCCGGTGGCCAAATTCTTGAACTGGAACACGCGTTCGCGGACCTCATTGTCGCCGACGACCAGCAGGATCCTCGCCAAGCGCAGGTTGGCGCCCTTGACCTGCGCTTTCAAGCCGCGCCCGCTGAGATCGATCTCCACCCGGGCGATGTCGCGGAGGATATCGGCGTGAACCAGCGCATAGCGTTGTGCGGTCTCCCCGCTGCACGCCACGTAGACATCGACCACCGATTGCCGGCTCCGTTGCAGGTCGACCGGGTCCTCGTCGAGGTGCAGCAGCGTCCGCTCGATACCCAGCGAGAAGCCGATCGCCGGCGTCGCCGTGCCGCCGCACCGCTCGATGAGGTTGTCGTAGCGCCCGCCGCCCGCCAGGCTGCTCTGCTTGCGCTCGCTGCGGGCGGTCACCTCGAACGTGGTGCGGGTGTAGTAATCCAGGCCGCGCACCAGGGTAGGATCATCCTCGTACGCGATGCCGAGATCGTCGAGGCTGGCCTTGACCTGGCTGTGGTGCGCGCGACAATCGCCGCACAGGTGCTCGCTCTGCGGCGGATGCTCCGCGAGCAACGCTGCGACGTCGTCGTCCTTGGCGTCGTACAAACGCAGCGGGTTGCGCTCGATGCGATCGCGCAGCGAAGCCGGCACGCGTTCGCGGTTTGCCAGCAAGTGGGCACGCAAACTGGCAACAAAGCCCGGCCGGCACACAGGGCAACCGGTGCTGTTCAGCAGCAGCGTCAAATCGCGCGCGTCGACGGCGTCGAAGAGCGCGAGCAACGTCTGGATCACTTCCGCGTCGAGCACCGGGCTCGACGAGCCGATGGCTTCGACCCCTACTTGATGGAATTGCCGGTAGCGTCCAGCCTGGGGTCGATCGTGGCGAAACATGGGCGCCAGATACCAGAACTTCAGCGTCCCCGGCTGCCGCGTCAGACCGTTCTCCAGATAAGCCCGCGCCACGGAGGCGGTCATTTCCGGCCGCAGCACCAGGCGTTCGCCGCCCTTCGTCTCGAAGGTATACATCTCCTTGTCGACGATATCGGTGCCCTCACCCACCGAGCGCAGGAATAGTTCGACTGGCTCGATGACCGGCGTGCGGATCTCGCCGTAACCGTAGCGCGCCAGCGTTTCGACCCAGCGTTCCTCACACCACCGCCAGCGCTCCGCTTCTTCTAGCAAGATGTCGCGCGTGCCCTTCAGACGCCGGTACTTCAGATTCATCGGGTATTCCTCTCGGGGCTGCCGCCGCGATCCCGCACGGGGCAGCCTAGCACAGTGGCCCCTCGACGGCCACCACCGGCCGGGGCGGGATAATATGGTCAACGACCGGAGCCGAGCCAACAGCGCCCGTAAAGGCGGCGCAGGCGATCGCAATCCGGGCCCAGCAGCAGATTGAACCCGTCCAGCCCGAACTGACCCAAGTGCGCCCGGACAAGCCGGTTGTTCGGATCCTGTTCGGCATCAGCGCGGCCGAGCATGGTCAGAGCTTCTTGCAGTTCGAGGCGAAGCGCCGCTGGCGCCCGTCGCGCTACCATCACCACGAGATCCGGCAACGCGTCGGAAAGGCGGCGGATCTGCCACCGAGCTGGATCCAAGGTCCCGAAAAGCTGCGCCGCTTCGGCATCCCATTGCCGCACGACCGCATGGTCGTACGCGCCGTGGATCACGGCGGCCAACACGGCACTGTGGTCATACGGATCGCTGCCCCAACCGACCCCGGCCGGGAGCGCCCCGCTCGTATCCTCGGCACAGAGCGGAGCCAGGCAGACCAGCGACAGCGAATCGCCGAAAACCGTCCGCGCAGGTTGCGTCCGCCACGGCGCCAGCACGGAGTCGGCCGCGTCGCGCCGGCTAACGAGCACCGCGGCCGGCCGCTGGTGCCAGGGCACCCGCCGCCGGCCGGCCGCCAGGGCTTGCCACTGCGACAGCGGCAGGTTCAAGGCCACCGCATCCGGGCTGAAGGTCAGCAGCGCCGCCGGCGCAGCGGCCGCGAACGCCGTTTTGTCAGTGACCGTTTGCACCCGGAGATTCAGTCCGATCTTCTGATTCAGAAACGCAGTCAGAGCAATCAGCGCCTCCTGGCGCCGCGGATCCGGCTCTGGCAGCAGCGCCAGCAGCGTGTCGTCGCCGCCGTGTGGGAGCTGCGGCGGGATCAACACCGCTGCCAGCGTCAAGACTAGCAGGCAGCCAGCGACCAGCCAGCCTTGGCTGCGCCACCAAAGTCGGCCGCCAAGCCTCACCGCGGGACACCACCGGCAGCGGTCTCGCCGACCAGAACAGTGAAGCTCGCCGGCTCGATTTGCGCCGAGACGACCCAGGCCGGGTGTTGCACCTGCCCGCGCAATTGATGCACTCCTGGACTCCGATTCGCGACTGGAACCGTCACGGTGAGCCGCGCCGGCGAGAGCATCGCCACCGAATCGGCGGGACCTCGAACCAGGACGTCACAGACCGGCGGCGAGACCGCGGCCTCTCCCAGATGGCTTTCCACCAACGGGATCACCGGGATATTGGCCAGCAGGCGTTCGCCGATCGCCGCGACCGCGATGGTGACATGCACCGTGCCGGCGCCGACGCGGACCGGCGCCGGCACCGGCACCAACGGCAGTTCGCGCGCCATGGTCTTCTGCAGCGACGGTAAATCCACCGGTTCGGTCAACAACGAATCGATTCAGGCGACGAACTGGCGAGGGCCGGTGATGTCGAGACTGTCCGGCTTGATCTGGATCGGCTCTAGCAACAGGCGGTCTTGGGGCAAACGACCCCGGAAAGAGACGCGCACCGGCACCCGGCGCGTGTCCTGCCAATCCAATCGCAGCGGCAAGCGCACCGGCGGCAGCAGGTTGACGACCTCGGCTTCGCTTCGCACGTCAGATTCTTTCAGCTCGTGCATCACGGTCGGGCCGGGCTTCGCCCCGGCCAGGTCGATCATCACCGCGCCGAGGGAACGGCCGAAGTAATGGTGCCCGATCAGCCGGAGTTTGGACGTGCGTAACTTCACTCGGCTATACTCGGGCAACGCACTGCCGGCAACGGTCAGGTCGTCCGCCAGGCCGACGACCCGTAAGGGCAAATCGACATCGGTTTCGACGATGGTCG
>JAQULN010000356.1 GCA_028718575.1 Candidatus Krumholzibacteriia bacterium
CGGCGCCGGCGCCGGGCAAACGAACGCTGCGCTTGCGCTATGGCGAGAATCCGCACCAAGAAGCGACGTGCCTGGTGCCGGCGCATCCGGCCGGCGACCTCGCCGGCGTGGGACTGGCCCTGCACGGCGGCAAGGAACTCAGCTACAACAACCTGGTCGATCTGGTGGCCGCCTTGAAACTGGTGCAGGACGTCGGCGAGAGCTGCTGCGCGATCATCAAGCATACCAACCCGTGCGGTCTGGGCACCGGCGCGCCGGTCGTGGCGCTCGAGCGCGCTCTACTCTGCGATCCGGTGTCGGCGTTCGGCGGGATCGTGGCGTTCAATCGCGAAATCGACGCCGATACCGCCGCCGCGCTGGCTGGTCATTTTTTGGAGGTCGTGGTCGCGCCCGCCGTTTCGCCGCGCGGCCTCGACCGGCTGCGCAAGAAGAAGAACTTGCGCATCTTGACGTGGGAACCCGCGGTCTTCGCCGCGGCGACCGCGGACCGCCGGCGAGCCTGGGGGTACCTCGAACTGAGGCAGGACGAGGACGAGGGCTTCCCGGAGTTCGGCGACTGGCGCGTTGCGGCAGGCGCCGAGCCGGACGCGGCGACCCGCGCCGATCTCGTGTTAGCGTGGATCGCCTGCAAACACGGCAAGAGCAATGCGATCGTGCTGGCCCGCGGCGGCGCGACCCTCGGCTGCGGTTTCGGCCAGATGAGCCGGGTCGATTCGGTGCGGCTGGCCGTGCGCAAGGCGGCCGAGCAGCAGCTCGATCTGACCGGCTGTGTCGCCGCCAGCGACGGGTTCTTTCCGTTTGCCGACGGCGTCGAGGAATTGGCGCGGGCCGGCGTGCGCGCGGTCCTGGCGCCGGGGGGGTCGGTCCGCGACGATGATGTAGCGGCCGCGGCACGCGAACTCGGCATCACCTTGATCCTGGCGTCGCGCCGCCACTTCAATCACTGACCTTGAACCTGGCTGGTTCCTGCAGCACCGACGGTGAAGAGTCACAGGCAGGCCAGGACGCGTTCTCGGATCGGCAGGGGAACGCACGTAGGCAGGAGCCGCGCATGACCGAGATCGGCAGCACGCACCCGCGGATCGTGGTTCTGGATTTCGGGTCGCAGGTGAGCCAGCTCATCGCCCGGCGCCTGCGCGAGATCGAAGTCTTCAGCGAGATGCGTCCGTACACGGCCTGGCGGGAGATCCTCGACGATCCGCGCGTGGCGGGCGTGGTGCTCTCGGGCGGCCCGGCGAGCGTTCTCGAACCGCAGTCGCCGCAGGTCGGCGCGGAATTCTGGCAGGCGGGCAAACCGGTGCTGGGCATCTGCTACGGCATGCAGTTGATGTGCCACGCGCTGGGCGGGCGCCTGGCCCCCGCCGCCAACCGCGAGTACGGTCACGCCTGGATCGAGGTTCTCGAGCCGGATCTGCTGTTGGCCGGTCTGCCCGCGCGCCAGCCCGTCTGGATGAGCCACGGCGACCGTGTCGACGAACTGCCGCCCGGTTTCGCAGCGCTGGCGCGCACCGACCAGATTCCGTTCGCCGCGGCCGCCGATCCGGCGCGGCGCTTCTATGGCGTGCAGTTCCATCCCGAAGTGGCGCACACGGCACACGGCGCGGCGATGATCGAAACGTTCGCCCGCCGGATCTGCGGGATCACGGACCGTTGGACGGCGGCGGCCTTCGTCGACGAGGCGATCGCCGCGATCCGCGGGCAGGTCGGTTCGGCGCGAGTCCTCTGCGCGGTTTCGGGCGGCGTCGACAGCACGGTGATGGCCACGCTGGTGGACCGCGCCGTCGGCGATCGCCTGCACGCCGTCTACGTCGACAACGGAGTCATGCGCCTGGGCGAGAGCGATCAGGTCGAGCACGATCTGAACGCCTTCTTGCACAAGCCGATCCAGCGGGTCGACGCGGGGCGCGTGTTCCTCGACCGCCTGGCGGGAGTCGCCGAGCCCGAGCGCAAGCGCAAGATCATCGGCGAAACCTTCATCGAGGTCTTCACCGAGGCGACGCGTGACCGGGGGCCGTTCGGCTTCCTGGCCCAGGGCACCCTCTATCCCGACCGCATCGAAAGCCAGTCGATTCACGGCCCAAGCAGCGTCATCAAGACGCACCACAACGTCGGCGGCCTCCCGGCGCGGCTCGGCTTCGAGCTGGTCGAACCGCTGCGCGACCTCTTCAAGGACGAAGTGCGGCGCGTCGGGCGGCAACTGGGCATCCCGGACGACCTGTTGTCGCGCCATCCGTTCCCGGGCCCGGGGCTGGCGGTGCGGATCCTGGGCGAGGTTTCCGCCGCCGCTGTCTCGCTCTTGCAGCGCGCTGATCGTATCTTCAGCGAAGAACTGCGAAGCAGCGGGCAGTACGACGCCATCTGGCAAGCCGGCGCGATTCTGCTGCCGGTCCGTTCGGTGGGCGTGATGGGCGATCAGCGGACCTACGAACATGCCGTGGCGCTGCGCGCTGTCACGAGTCTGGACGGGATGACGGCCGACTGGGCGCGCATTCCGACCGAGGTCCTGGCGCGCATCTCGAATCGGATCATCAACGAGGTCTCCGGAGTCAACCGTGTTGTGTACGATATCAGCAGCAAACCGCCGAGCACCATCGAATGGGAATAGCGCGAGCCGGCGGCGCGCGGCGGCGTGGTTGGTCATCTTGGGCATGGCCGCTACCCTGGCGGCGGCCGCCCGTGCCGCAGACGCGGATGCACTCGCCGAGCTGCGCGCCGAGCGGCGCGCGGCCGTACGCGCGGCCGTGCAGGCGAAGGCGGGCGGGGCGGCGCCGTTCGGGCTGTTGGTGATCCCGGTCGATTTCGCGGACGCCCGTTTCGATCCCGGATTTCGGCCGGCGGTCGATCTCTGGCCGCGCCTCGTCGAACCCGCCGCGGGCAGCCTCGTGCATTTCTATGACACGGCGTCGCGCGGCCGCACCGAACTGGTCTTCGCGCTGGCGCCGGTCGTGTCGCTGCCGGGAACGCAGGCGGACTACTCGGACCTCTACTGGCAGGGCTATTCGCGCAGCCGCTTACTGGCTCGGCTGGCCCTCGAGCGCGCCGCCTATCTCGGGATGGATTTCGCGGCGTCCGACCTGGACGGCGACGGGGAGGTCGACGGCGTGCTGTTGCTGCACGCGGGATCCAGCCTCGAGATCGATCCCGAGAGTTTGCTGACGTCGCACCAATACTTCCTGGCGGACCCGGTCGTCCAGCGCGGGATCATCGCGCGCAGCTATGCCCTGGCCTCCGTGCGCGGCAGCCTCGGCACCTGGGCGCACGAGACCGGTCATCTGCTCGGGCTGGAAGAACGCTACGATCTCAGTTTCGTCGGCAACGGCGAGACCGGACCGCGCGGCGGCCTCGGGCTGTTCAGCCTGATGGCGGCGGGCTGGCTGGGCAGCGGCGAGGGCCTCGATCCGAGCCTGCCGGACGCCTACTCGTGCCTGCAGCTAGGCTGGATCGACCTCGGCGACGCGCCCGGCCCCGCCACCGCGGTAAAGTTGCGCGTGCAGGGCGCCGACGGACCGGAGTACTTCCTCGCCTCGCAGTGCTATCCCGAGCTGACCGCGCCCTACGACGCGCTGATTCCCGGCGAGCGGATCCTGATCATGCACGTGGATGAGAACCTGGCCGAGGGCCAGGCGTCGGGCACCTCCTGGCCGGACCGCCATCT
>JAQULN010000357.1 GCA_028718575.1 Candidatus Krumholzibacteriia bacterium
GTCAAGCGGTACCACGCTCTTTTCTGAACACGAAGGCCAGGGCGCTTTTCGGCGACATGGTGAAGGCTGTCGTCGACACAACAAGGCGGATTATGGCCGTCGGGGGCGAATTGCACGCAGACGCCGAGCGCGCGCTTCTTGAGGATGGGTCGACGCAGGTGAATCTTTGGGGGATCAACCTGTACATCGAGCTGGCTCATCCGGAGTGGATCGAGTTCGATTCGATGATCAACTTGCGGCCGAACCAGGGCAACCGGACTCGC
The DNA here is from genome assembly GCA_028718575.1 of Candidatus Krumholzibacteriia bacterium. Taxonomy (GTDB): domain Bacteria; phylum Krumholzibacteriota; class Krumholzibacteriia; order LZORAL124-64-63; family LZORAL124-64-63; genus Glo-17. Next base: position 264 of record JAQULN010000357.1, read on the forward strand.
GGCGTCGACGACCCGTCGATCCAGAACACGATTCGCGAGATCGTTGCGGAATTGGTCCAGTCGTGACGGCCGTGCACACGCAGCTAGCCGCAGGTCGCTGGGCCGAGCTGTCCTTCGCCGAGCAGATGGGCCACATCGGCAGCGAGATCAGCCGCACCATCGGCTGGCTCAACAAGGGAAACCAAAAGCAGAGCGAGCGAGCGTTCTTCAGGGCGCTGGAACTGCTCGACCTGACGATCGCTATGTCCAGGGGACCCCGCTTGCTGGAACTCTGTCGGACGCGCGAAGCGCTCGCCGACCATTTCTACTTCGACAACGAGTACCAGTCGACGAGCGAAACGTGGCAGCGCTACTTCGATCAGTTTGCTCTCCTCGCGCGCCGGCGCGCGGGGGCGGCTTGATTTCTCGTCCCGCTGTCGACGTTTTCGGAGTCACCGAAGACCCCGTAGCAGCAGAGGGGCGTGGCCGGTACAGATCACTCGTTCACAACCACCGGCGCCGACGTGAGCCGCCCCTCGTGGTCGACCGTCCACATCACGCCGCCCCCGTCGCTTTCAACTGTGAGTTCGGCGCCGAACCAGCGCACACCGGCCGCGAGCGCTGCCCGTCGAAGCGCCAGCTCGCCCCGGACCGCCGCCGGCAACGACTGTAGATCTGCGAGCCTCGCTGCGAATCGCCCGTGCTCGGCCTGGTGGAGGCGCTGGGCGTAGTACAGCGGCATCATCAGCTCCGCGCCGGGTCGCGCCAGGGGGCGGGGGTCGGGCACCGCCGCACCGGCCGCGCCGGGCTCGCCGGCCGCGTCCAGAAAGGTCACGAACCCCCAGCGCTCCGGCGCGTGCATCGCCACCAGGCCCTGGGGCGACCACACCCAGTTGTCCTCGCCGATCCAGCCGCGGCCCGCGACCGGCGTCTTGACGTAGCGGCCATCCTCGACGCGGTGCTCCCACTGCACGCGCGAGAAGTTCAAGCGCCAGGTGTCGCCCGGCGCGGGCGGACAGGCGCGTCCGCCGGTGAGGTCTCGTAGTGCGATCCAGGGGATGGCGATCTCTACGGACCAGCCGCGGTCGCGGTCGCCGGGGTCGTTCACGGCGCCGTCGACGTGCACGGCAGTCTGCAGCCCCGCGATGTCCCAACCGCTCAGCGCAGGCCCGCCGTCGCGGTAGGGGCGCACCAGGAGCAGGTCCCAGACCGTGCCCAGCGCGTTGATCTCCAGCTCGGCGTAAAGGTGGTTGTCGCCGTCGGGGTCGATAAATACCTCGAAGTCGTTGTCGTGAAAAACGACGGCGTCGCGTTCGGTCAAGGTGGCCCAGACGTGCGGCTCCTCGAGTTCAGCCGCGATGTAGAGCGCGCGGCCGTCCCAGAGCAGTTTGGCGCGCGTGCGGTACCGCGGCGCGACCGGCCGCGCTTCGCCCTCGATGTCGACGAAGTCGTCGGTCCAGGGAGCGAGCGCCCAGACCGCATCGTCGAGGCGGCCGTCAATCACCGGCGGCGTGGATGCAGGCGGGCACTGGTACCAGCGCGGCTGCCAGAGGGTGGAGGGGTGTTCGAATGCGGGCGCAAGGGCGGGCGCGAGTGCGGCGATGGAGACGACGAGCGAAAAAAGCGGAACCAGCGGAACGAGCGCCGTCGCGAACAGATGTCCGGGCAAGCGTTTGAAGGTTCGCAGCCGGTCACTCATGAAAAAAGCCCGGTTCAAGGCGACCCGTCAGACGCCGCGGCGGACGCGGCCGGCGGCGCGCTCTCGATCGCCAGCGGGAAGCGATCGAGATTGCGCAGCGACGGCGCTGCGGCGCCGTGATAACGGTCGCGCACGTGCGCTTCCCAGCGGGCGAGCAAATCGGCACCCGCGAGGTCGCCGGCGAGCGGAATGCCCTGGCTATGACGTTGATGCGCGGCGAAACCGCCGCGCGCCTCGGCCCACCAGCGCCGCGCGAGGCCGACGTCCGGCAGAAAAGCCTCCGGGGCGAACTCCAACTCGAGTTCGTCGGCGGGTTCGGCGCCCGGCGCGATCAGCTCGACGCGTTTGGTCGAGGCGATGTCTTGGCCCGTGATGCGCGTGAACGCTGCCGCCCCGGCGACCGCCGCGCGGGGATCGTGATCGGCCAGGGCCGCCAGCAGCGCGTCCACGGCGGCGGACGTCCCGAGGCTTCCCAGCGCCACGAAGCGGTCCGGGCCGAGCGCCGTGTTGGCGGCGGCGGCAAGCACGGCCGGCGCCTCGGCTGGCGTTGCCAGCACGGCCAGCCACCGCAAGGCCGCGGTGTTGTTTGCCGCCTCGGCGCGGCAGTGATCCAACAGCCACGGCTGGCGCGTCCAGGCGGCCGCCAACCAGGCGGCGGCCGCCACTTCGGGCTCGGAGTCGACGAAACCGTTCAGGAACGCGGTCCGGTCAAGCGTTGCCACACCAGCGTCGGCCGCGGCCGCGGCGAGATCCCACGCCGCAGCGCGCACCGCGGGGTCGGGAGCGGCGATATGCGCGTCCGCCCGCACGGCCGCCGGCACCGGGTGCCCGTGGAGCGCGAGGATCGAAGCCGCCGGCAGGGCCACGACGGGATCGGCGCCCGCGGTGGCGGCGCGCAGCGTCTCGACGAGCGCCGTCGCGCGACTATAGCGCAAGGCGAGTAAGATGCCGGGCCGGACCGCGGGGTCGGGCGCGGCCAGGTACGCGTCCCAGACCTCCCGGCTCAGCGTGGGGTCGTCCCGCAGGAGCAGCGCGTGGGCGCCGGCCAGCACGGTCGCCTGCCAATCGGCGGCCAGGCCGGCGCGCAACACTGGCAGCGCCTCGTCCCGGGCCAAGCTGATCGCGTCGAGATGGGCGAGCAATCGCTCCTCCAGTTGCGCCAGCGCTGCCGGCGTGAACTCCGGCGAACGCCGCGCGCCCAACCAGTCGGCCCAGAGCGATTCCAGATCCTCGAAGATCAGCGGCAGCAGTCCCGCCGGCCAGCCGTGCGTGGCGATCAACATCGTGCGTTCGACTCCTCGGCTAGGGACCGAATGCGTGCCGACGTCCGCCATTAGACCACGAACGCGCGAACTTTGCATCCTTCTTGTCGCACGCACGGCGACGCCGGGCCGACTCACACCGCGACATCTGGGATTGCTCTTGTATTTGGCGCGTTACAATGGTCAACTAGATGTTGCGGTGGGAGCCGAACATGTTCGCCCCGATGATGTCGGCTACGAGTCCGGGCATGGGTTCGTGTGCAACTGGTCAATCGAACAAAGATCGCCGTCGAGCGCGTGGTCACCATGGACGGGACGGGACGGGAAGTCCTGCTCGTGCTGGCCAAGGCCACGTACGACGCGCGAACGGACCCGCCGCGGCTGGCCGACGAACAGCTTCCCATACAGATGGCGGACGCATACGAGGGCGAGCCCGGGGCGG
>JAQULN010000358.1 GCA_028718575.1 Candidatus Krumholzibacteriia bacterium
TATCTGGCCAGCTTGACGCTGGCTGCCACCGCGTGATTGCGGCCGCGGCGGGGTCAGCCTCACCGCGGCAGACGCCACCAGCGTAACCACCGGATGGTTCCGGCCGCGAGCAATGCCACGTACGCCGCCATGATCAACCAGAAACCGGCACCAGATGTGGTTGCGGCAAGCGGTTTGCGATCACCGTCTCCCGCAGCAACAGCACGAAGAACAGGTTCGTGGCCGCCGCGACGACCAGCAGAAAGTCCTGAATCAGCAGCCACGAGCCAGCACGTCGCTCCGGCGCCAACCAGTAGTCCGGGTGCGGAATACTCACCAGGGAGAACGGCAGCCTCGGCAGAAGCCAGCCGATTCCTGCCAGCAAGAGTGACGTCCCCGCGATCACCGCGCCGACGACTGTCAGGAACGACGAACGACTCGACCAACCATCGGCCGCGCCGGTGATCCCGAAGTGCGACGCCACTCGCTCGGGCAACTCGCCACCCGCCTGGTTGAGCGCCATGGCGGCCGGCACGAGGCTCAAGAGAAATACCAGCCCGGCAGGACGGCCGAACATGGGCGACCTCCTCAGGATCCATTGGCCCCTGGCATGGATATTCAATACGTGAGGAACCGTGGCGCAACCGTGAAACAAGTTTGCCGGGACCAGTTGCCTCATGAATGGGTTGAGCAAGCGCTGGACGAAAGGCGCGCCGTTGCTATCATACATTGGGTCGGTACCCGGCGGCACTGCGGAACATTCACAAAGTAGCACGGACGCGGCCGGGAACTTGCCGCTAACGCCTCAACGAGAGGATGTTTCGATGCGTTTCTTTCTTCCGCTCGCCGCACTCATATTCACCCTGGTTCTCGGCGCTACCGCACCCGCTCCGGCGAACGCCGGCGACTTCTCGGTCGGTTTGAGCCTGGCCGACTTCGACGATCTCGGCGTGCAAGCTCGCTGGTTGCGTCCATTCGTCCTACGCGCCACTGACCTCTCGACCGGTGTCACCTACTTTGTCGACGGGGAGTACCTCGCATTCGACGGCGATCTGCACTTCCATCTCGCCGATCCTTCGCTGCAGGCATTCTACGGGTTGGTGGGTCTGAGCCTGGCCACCGATTTCGATGACACGGACCTCGACCTGAACCTCGGTGTTGGCTACAACCTGAACCTCGGACGGGTCACCAAGGCCGCCCTCGAGGGGAAGTTCGTCGTAGGCGATGCGGACATGTTCGTGGCCACATTCAGCATCTTCTTCTGACCGGGATGACCGGCATGGATGACCCGCGCCGCTACCTCGACCAGGTGTCCGCCGGTTACCAGGACGCGATCATCCTGCTGGCCGCCAATCACCTCGGTGTGTTCTGCGCCCTGCAGTCGGGACCGCGTCTGGCGATCGATCTGGCACGCGAACTCCGCTGCGACCCGCGCGCTCTTGACGTGCTGCTTTGTGCGCTGGTCGCCGCCGGAATCCTCGAGCAACCCACCGCGGCGCACTTCGCATTGCGCGCCGACCTCGCGCCGCACCTCGCACCGGGCAGCGACCAGAGCCTGGCCAGTATTCTCGACCACCACTACCATCTGCTAGCGAGCTGGGTCCAGCTCGGCGAGGTCGTGCGCACCGGCCGACCGGCCGCCGAGAGTGCCGGCGAGAGCGACGATCGCGCGTTGCGGGCGTTCATCTGCGGCATGAAGGACATCTCTCGCCGCAGCAGCGAAGAGGTGGCCTCGCTGCTGCCCGCGCTGGGCCGTTGCCGCCGCTTGCTCGACCTCGGCGGCGGTCCCGCAACCAGCGCCATCACGTTCTGTCGCCGCTGGCCGCAGCTAACGGCGGTCGTCTTCGACCTGCCCGAGGTTATGCCCATCGCCGCGGCAGAGATCGCCGCGGCCGGCCTCGACGACCGCATCGCGACGCGACCCGGCGATTACGAGACGGATCCGCTCGCCGCGCCGGACGAGGCTCCGTTCGACGCGGTGTACGTCTCGAACATCATCCACGGCCTCGACACGGACGCCACTCTGGCGCTGCTGGCCAAGGCCGCCGCTGTTCTGGCGCCCGGCGGCCTGCTCGTGATCAAGGATTTCTTCCTGGAGGATTCGCGGACTGAGCCGGCCTTCGGCGCGCGCTTCGCGGTCAACATGCTGGTGGGCACCGCGGGCGGCAAGAGCTACCCGTGGACCGAGGTCGAGGAACTCTGCCGCGAGCTGGGCCTGAACGACCTTGCCCGCTATTCCGTCGCCGCGCACAGCGGCATCATCACCGCGCGCCGTCCGGTCTGACGCCGGTGCGTCCGCGCCCTCAGCGATAGGCCGCCCAGTCGATCCCCAACTTCCGCATGCGGGCCCTCAGCGTATGCGGATTGACCTGTAGCAGCCGCGCCGCGCCGTGGACGCCTTCGATCCGGCCGTGCGTCGCGCTGAGCGCTACCTCGATGTGCCGGCGCACGGCCTGGTCGAGCGTGGGCAGTTCGCCGGCGACTACGACCGTGTCGGCGGAAACCGCCGCGTTGGCCGCTGCTGGCCGCGGCGACTGGCCGACGGATCTCCCACTGGAAGCCGGGCCGCCTAGCGACCGCGCGATCTGGAGGCGTTGGCCTTCGCCGAGGATCGCCGCGCGGTCGATCACCGACGCCAGCTCGCGGATGTTGCCCGGCCAGTCATACGCCGTCAGGAGCGCGAGGTCCGCCGCGGTCGGCGCCTGGGGACGCAGGCCGAAGCGGCGCGCGGCGCGGCGGGCGAAGTGGTCCGCCAAAGGCGCGATGTCCTCGCGCCGCTCCCGCAACGGCGGCAGCACGATAGGCATTCCGGCGATCCGGTACCAGAGGTCCTCGCGAAAGGCGCCTGCCTGCACCAGGGCCGGCAAATCGCGGTGGGTCGCGGCGACGATGCGTACGCTGACCCGCACCGAGCGCTCGCCGCCGACGCGCTCGAACGTGCCGTCCTGCAGCACGCGCAGCAGCCGAACCTGCGCAGGTGGCGGCAGTTCGGCGATCTCGTCGAGCAGCAGCGTGCCGCCGGCGGCCCGCTCGAACCAGCCGCGCCGCAGGGCAGTCGCCCCGGTGAACGCCCCTTTTTCGTGACCGAACAACTCGGAATCGAGTAACTCGGGAGCGATAGCGCCGCAGTTGACCCGCAGGAAGGGTCCGCCGGCGCGGCGCGACCGGACGTGGATCGCCCGGGCGATCACTTCCTTGCCTGAGCCGGTCTCGCCGAAGATGAGCACCGGCATGTCCGACGGCGCCACCAGGAGCACGCGCTCCATAACCTGCCGCAAGCCAGCGTCACAGCCCACGATGGTGTCGGTCAGACTGTCGCGGCCCAGGCGCGCGAGGGCGGCCTGGCGGTCCGCTTCGGCCGCATGGCGCAACCGCTGCAACTCGTGGACCTGCTTGCTCTTCTCGAGTGCGGCGTCGAACGGTTCGGCCAGGACGGCGAGCGCATTCTCGGTCCACGGGGCCAGGTCTGCATTCGCCTCGACCCCCAGCACCAGGACGCCGGCGCCATGCTCGCGATTCCCCAGAGGCAGCGCGAGCCAAGAACTCATTAGGGGCGCGACGGCCACGACGTCCTGCAAACCGAACCACTCGACGAGCGGCGGGACCGCCTCGTTCTCCCTCTGCACGGCAGGCCGGCCGCGGCGACATCAGGCGGCGAGGTCAT
>JAQULN010000359.1 GCA_028718575.1 Candidatus Krumholzibacteriia bacterium
CAGACGTGGTCGTTTGTCGAGAACACCAACCAGTCCGACACCGGTTGGGTGCAGGTCTCGTTCCCATTGAGCAACTACTTCGCCACTGCGGGTCTGGTGCAAATGCGGTTCATCGCCGACGACGCACCGCCGAACGGATCGCTGGTCGACGCCTTGGTGGACGATTTCTTCCTGGTGGGCGAGTTCCCGCCCACGGCGGTCGATGATCTGCCGCCCGTGCGGGTGGCGTTCAGCCTGGAACAGAACCATCCGAATCCGTTCAACCCCAGCACCCAGGTCGACTTCAGCCTGGAGCGCGGGGGCCGCGCCAGCCTGCGGGTCTTCGACGCCCGCGGTCGTCTGGTCAAGTCCCTGATCAGCGCGTACCTGCCCGCCGGCCAACACAGCGCAACCTGGAACGGTCTGGACGACCGCGGCCAGCCGGCGCCGTCGGGCGTCTATTTCTACCGGCTCGAATCGAGCGGGCAGAAGGTCGAGCGCCGGATGCTGCTCGTGAAGTGATGCTCGTCAAGTGATCCGGGGCGGCAGGCGACCCCGCCGCGCCGCTCTCGTTTACCCGTGAGGCCCCGGGTACCCGCCCGGGGCCTCACGCTGCGGGGCTGACGGTCTCGCCTGAAATCCGGCCTTTTTTCACGGTCGTTTCCCTGCTATCCTGTCTAGCCCGGATTATTCATGAAGGATCGGCTGCGAAAGGTCAAATGCTTGCCAGGACGCGCGTTCTCGGATCGGCTCGGTCAACGTACCGCCTTGGGTACGCCTCCCTCACCGATCCTTGCGAGCCCGCGTCCTGGCAAGCATTTTCCACTTTCTCGCGGCGGTCCTTCATGAATAATCCGGGCTAGTTCGGCGGCGGGCCGCCGGTCCGGCCGGCAGGCTGCTCGCAGGCCGGCGCAACTACCATTCTGCGGGGCCGGGCATGGACGACTGGATTCGCATCAAAGGCGCGCGCCAGCACAACCTCAAGAATATCGACGTCGACATTCCCCGAAACCAGCTCACGGGCGTGAGCGGTCTGTCCGGCAGCGGCAAGTCGTCCCTCGTGTTCGATACGCTCTACGCCGAGGGCCAGCGCTGCTACGTCGAGTCGCTGTCCACGTATGCGCGGCAGTTCCTGGCGCGGCTGCCGAAGCCGGACGTCGATTGGATCGACGGCATCTCGCCGGCGATCGCCATCCAGCAGCGCAACGCTGTCACCAGCGGCCGCTCGACGGTCGGTACGGTCACCGAGATCAACGACTACCTGCGCGTGCTGTTCGCGCGCGTCGGCAAGATCGTGTGCCCGGACGACGGCAAGACAGTCAAGCGCGAAACGCCCGACTCGATCTGGCGGCACGCGCGGCGGCTCTGGGACGCCGACGCGCCGGTACTTGTCGGCTATCCCCAGGAATCGACCGGGCAGGCCGGCTGGACCGAGTCGTTGCTGGCGCAGGGTTTTCAGCGGGTGGTGTTCCGGGACGAGGTCGTGCGACTCCTGGACGCCGACCAGGAAGGACGCAAGCCGCCGCGCAAAGGCGAGACCATGGTGGTCGTGGTGGACCGGCTCAAGTTGGCGGCATCGGCGCGCGCGCGTTTCATCGAGGCGGTGGAACTGGCGCTGCGCCAGTCCGGCGGCTGGGTGACGTTGCGCCACCAAGAGACCGGCGAAAGCCGAGAGTTCTCGAGCAAGCTCGTCTGTAACGCCTGCGGGCGGCGTTTTCCCGAGCCCACCCCGCGGCTCTTCAGCTTCAACTCGCCCGAGGGGGCGTGCCCGGCGTGCCGCGGTTTTGGCAATCGGCTCGACTTCGACGAGGCGCGCATTGTGCCGGAGCCCGCGCTCAGTCTGCGCGACGGCGCGATCAAACCCTGGAGCACCGAGAGCTTCGCGCGCCAGCAGTCGGGTCTGCTGCGCTTCTGCACGCGGCGCAAGATCCCGATCGACAAACCGTGGTCGCAGTTGACGCGGGACCAACAACTCGCGGTGCTCGAAGGCAAGGACCGCGCCTACACTGGTGTGATCCCGTATCTCGAACAGATGCGCGCCGAGATGAAGAAAGCCCACCATCGCTTCTTCACCAGGCGGTTCATGAGCGACAGCGAGTGCCGGACTTGCCGGGGCTCGCGGTTGCGGCCGGAGGCCCTCGCCGTCCGGTTGAACGGTTTGGATCTGGGGTTGTTGGGCCGCCTGGCGGTCGGCGACGCCCTTCGCAAGCTGCAGGGATTGCGCCTCAGCCGGTCGCAGCAGGCGATGGCCGGCGAAGTCCTCGCCGAAGCCGTGTCGCGGCTGACTTTCCTGGAACGGGTGGGCCTGGGTTATCTCACCCTGGACCGCCTCACGCGAACGCTGTCCGGGGGCGAAGCCCAGCGCATTCACCTGGCCAACAGCCTCGGTTCGCGCCTGGTCGACACGCTCTACGTGCTCGACGAACCAACATGCGGCCTGCACGCCGCCGATTGCGAGCGGCTCGTGAGCACGCTCGAGGGCCTGGTGCAGAGCGGCAATACGGTCGTGGTCGTCGAGCATGACCTGGACGTGCTGCGACGCGCCGAATACTTCGTCGAACTGGGTCCCGGCGCCGGCCACGCCGGCGGCCACGTCGTGTACCAGGGGCCCCTGACGGAGCTGTTGCAGCACGGCGACACCCTGACCGCGCGCTACCTGCGGAGCGAGGTGGTGGCGGTCCGCAGCCGTCAGCCACGCTCCGGTCCGACGCCGCAGTTGGCGGTCAAAGGCGCCCGCCTGCACAATTTGCGCGAACTCGATGTCAAGATCCCGCTGCAACGCTTCGTCGTGCTCTGCGGCGTGTCCGGCTCCGGCAAGAGCAGCCTTTTGAACGGCTGCCTGCACGACGGCCTCACCGGGCGCGCGCTCGGGGGCGCCGGTCGCGCGCATCCGTTCACGGCTTTGCAGGGCGTGCACGCCGTGGGCAAAGTGGTGCGCGTCGATCAGTCGCCGATCGGCAAGACCAGCCGCTCCAATCCGGCCACGTATCTGCAGATGCTCGCGCCGGTGCGCGACCTGTTCGCCGCCACGCCCGAAGCGCTGGCCCACGGTTACCGCGCCGGCCGGTTCAGTTTCAACACCGCCGGCGGCCGCTGCGCCGCTTGCCAGGGGTTGGGCTTTCACCGTGTCGAAATGCAATTCATGGCCGACATCGAGGTGCCCTGCGAAGATTGCGGCGGCAAGCGTTTCAACCCGCAGACCCTGGCGGTCCGCTACCGCGGTCTGACCATCGCCGAGGTGTTGGAGCTGACCGTCGCCGAGGCGCTGGCCTTCTTCGGCGGCCAACCGACGATCACCGACCGCCTGTGGCTCCTGAAGAAGGTCGGGCTGGGCTATCTCAAGCTCGGCCAGCCGGCGCCGACGTTGTCCGGCGGCGAGAGCCAGCGGCTCAAGATCTCCCGCGAGCTGGCCCTGCCGTCGAGTCGGCAGAATCTCTACTTGCTGGACGAACCGACCACCGGCCTGCATGCTGACGACGTTCAGGCGCTGGTCGCGGTGCTGCACGAACTGGTGGACAAGGGGCACTCGGTGCTGGTGATCGAGCACAATCTGGACCTCATCGCGCAGGCCGACTGGGTGATCGACCTCGGGCCCGGCGGCGGCGAGCAGGGTGGACGCCTGGTGGCGGAAGGAGCGCCCCGCGACGTCGCGGCCAACG
>JAQULN010000360.1 GCA_028718575.1 Candidatus Krumholzibacteriia bacterium
GGTGTCGAGCGCCAGCGCTTCGGCCAGGGTGCGGCGCACCAGGTACGGCGTTTGATCGGCGGCCGCCGCGTTGATCGCGGTGCTCGTGTGAATGCCGCCGCGCGTCGATTGATAAACGTTGTTGTAGAGGATGAGCGCGCGGTCGTTGCCGTGCCGGTTCGTGTAGGCGAAGACGTTTTCGTCGACCCGCCCCTCCGGGGTAACGAAATCGAAGAACGCGAAATTTTCGCCGCTGGAGAACAGCGCCCGCCGGCGCATGAGCGGAAACACGTCCCGCTCGTGGCGGCGGATCATCCCCTCGTCCACCGGTTCGTCCCAATAGGCCCGCCGGTACTCCATGCCGTACTTCTCGGCGAAGCCTTCGATCTGCCCGTGGCCGAACATCGGCAGTCCCGGCATGGTGACCATGAGCACCGCGACGCCGAAGTATTTATCGCCCTTGCCGAACTGCTCGACGGCGGTGCGCTCGTCGGGATTGTTCATGAAGTTGACGAAGCGCTTGAGGACTTCGGGCGAGAACTCGAGCACGTTCTTGACGGTCTGCCGGTACTTCTGGTTTTCCTCCATCTTGAGCATGTTCATGAAAGCGCTGTTGTAGACGCGGTGCATGCCGAGCGTCCGCACGAAATAGCCTTCCATGAGCCAAAAAGCCTCGGCCAAGAGCAGCGTTTGCGGCACTTCGGCGGCGACGCGATCGACGACTTCGCGCCAGAACTCACGCGGCATCAACGCGTGGAACTGCTCGCGGCTGAGGCCGTACTCGGCCCGTGAGGGAATGGCGCCGGCGTCGCCCGGCGCGGGAAACCACAGGCGCTGGTAATGCTTCTTGGCCAGGGTCATCGCGGCGTCGAAGCGGATGATCGGGAACTGGCGGGCGACGTGCAGGATCGTCTGGATCACCGCTTCGCGCACATCCGGCTGTGTGAAGTCGAGCTGAGCGGTGTCGTTCCAGGGCATGCTGGTGCCGTCGTTGCCGTGATAGATGTAGCGGACCTCGCCGCTGCGGCTGTCGCGTCGTTGGAAGACCACGGCCGCATCGTCGCGGCGCCAGTAACCCTCCTCCAGACGAATCTCCACGTCCGGATGATCGCAGAGGTCGCCGCCGTCGAAGCGATAGGCCGGGTAGGGCGGGCGGCTGGTTTGCAGAAACCACTGCGGGTGCTGGATCACCCAGCGGCTGTCGATGCCCATGTGGTTGGGCACCATGTCGCTGCCCAGGCGGATGCCGCGCTGCCACGCCCGTTCGCGCAGGTCGTTGAACGCCTCCTCGCCGCCGAGGTCGTCGGCGATCCGATAGTCATCAAGGCTGTAGGCCGAGGCCAGGGCCTCCGGATTGCCGGCGTACTGCTTGATCTTGCGCGACGCGGCCGAGCGCTGCCAGAGGCCGATGAGCCACAGGCCGGTGAAACCCCAGCGCGCGAGGCGGTCCAGTTCGGCGTCCGGGATATCGGCCAGGGTGCGCAGATCGCGGCCGTAGCGCCGCGAGAGCTGGTCGAGCCAGACATACGTGCTCTTGGCGATCAGCACGACGTTGCTCATCCAGTCGGCGTCGCGGCTGAACGCGGCGGGTTCGTGATGCAGCCAGTCCGCGTCGGCGAACTCCAGGACCGGCGGCGGCCCGTAGTCGGGGCTGCGGGCGAGGTCCATTTCTTTCAACAGATCGAGCATCAGATCGAGGCGGGCCAGCAGCGCCGGCGGTAAGATGTGCGACCAATGCTTACGGATATACGCCAACTGCCCGCCGAGATCGTCCGGGCTGGCCAGGATCGGCGCGCGCAGTGCGCGGAAGAGTGTCTGGCCGACCAGGCCGGACGGTTCTTGGCTGTCGAAGAACTCTTCCAACCCGACGACGAACGGCACGTAGCTGGCCCGGCGCTGCAGCTCGCTGTCGTCGAAGAGTTCGCGGCAGGGGCGCGTCGCCGGGTTGCGCATCATCAGGTACAGCAGGATGGTCTCGACGGTGATGCGGGATGCAGCCGGCAGCTCCGATTCGCCCGTCGCCAACCAGCGCTCCACCGGCTGGATCGCCGCGAGCACCTGGTACGGGGGGAACAGCGCGGCGAACGCGGCCGGCAGGCGGTCGATGCGCTCCTCGCCGAGACGCTGGCGGACCCAGTCGGTGCCTTCGGTCAGGATGCCGGGGCGCTGGATCAACACGTAGTGGAGCAGAACGTAACGCAAGGTGTCGTTGATCAAGCCCAGGCACAGCCACTGTTCGGCGAAGACTGGCACGAGCGGGTAGCTCCGACTCGGCGGCCGCCGATTGTAGACCTCGGCCAGGCGCCGGACCGTGTAGCGGAGGTTTTCTTCGGACAGCGGCTCCTGCGCTGCAAGCAGCCGGCCGATGCCGAAGCGCTCCCAACCGTCGAACGAGGTCTGGAAGCCGAACGGAAAATAGCGGTGCAACAGCGTTTCCAGGATCTGTTCGGTCACGATCGTCCGTCCTTGGCCTCGGTCCGTCCAGTTTCTCCCGCGCGCAGTCTCCGCTCCGACCGATCATCGTACCGGTGTCTGCCACGTTACCCGACCCGACGGATCCTGCAAGCCGTAGATCGATCTCGCGGACCCGGCACCGGGCTGCGCCCGTCCCCAACGGCTGACGCGACGACCTGCAGGGTTCTGGGTTTCTCCGGTTCAGTGGACGTGTTACATTGTCCGGGCGCGCGTGCGCGGTCAACCGATGTTCCCACCCGGAGGAAGACGATGACCACACCCGAAGCCATGGAGAAGCGTAACCTCATCGCCCAGTGGGCCTTCGATACCCGTCCCATTCTAGGTCGTTTCCATCTCTGGCTCGAGGACGTCGAAGTGGCCTGGCTCGACGGCACCGACAACGTCGAGTTCCGGCACGAGATCACGTTTGCGGGTGGCGCCATGGAGCGCCTTTTCATCATGACCACCGGCGTCGCGGCGCTGGGAACCAGGTTGTTCGGGCGTTTCGGCGAAGGCAAGGACGCCGACAAGAAGGAACTGAACCGCATCAAGAAAGACGCCGACGCGATCAGCGCCTACATGCTGAGCGAGTGCCTCTGGTATCTTACGCGGCAGTTGCCGGAAAACCACGCGGTCATGGTGTGCCTGGGCGAGGGCTTGATGCCCAAGGGGGGCGAATCGCCGGACATGGGCAGCAACCCGCTGCTCGGCTTCGGCCGCATCTATGCGCGGCCCCAGGTCGCCAAGTTCCTCGATCGCCAGGTCCAGCGGCTGATCAATAACAAGGATTTCAGCTGGGAGGAATTCCAGCGCCGGATCGATCAAGCCGGGATCGTGATCTGGGGCGCGGCCATCGACACGCTGGAGAACACGACGCGATTCGCCAAGGGAGCCGCCACCGGACCGATGACCGTGCTGCACGTGTTCGACCAACCGCTGGCCGTCACCCGCCCCTATGAGGGCTACATGGGGCATCTCATTCTGCCGCGCGTCGTGCGCGAGTCGGCGGCCCGCCAGTCGCTGCTCGTGGATTTCCACACGCCGCGGGCCAAGATCATGGACGCGATCCGCATGGTGTGGCCCGACCTCGAGCCGAGCCACGTCCATGTCTGGACCTTGACCGGACCGAGCCGCGAGCCGCGCATCGGCGATATCTGGCAACAATGGCGCGACGTCGGCGTCCACCTCGTCGAGGACG
>JAQULN010000361.1 GCA_028718575.1 Candidatus Krumholzibacteriia bacterium
CGTGCGCTTGTCGTCACTCTCGTAGGCGACCAACTTCCAGTGGATCGATTGACCCGGCCGGTAAACGGCGCGGTCGGTGTAGAGGAAGCTGCTCACCAATGGTGCAACGTCCCGGTCACGCATGTTTGTCATGCGCTCGAGCAGCGCGATATGACCGTCATGCTCGACCAGCGCGCGCAGGTTTCGATTGTCGGCGTCGACATGAACCGCGCGACCGCCGGCGTCGGTGCGCAGCCGAGCGACGGGCTCCGGCCAATCGCGGTGGGGATTGGCGCGCAGGGTCACATCGGCGCCGGCCACTGGTTGGCCGTTCCGTCCGTCGCGCACGACGATCTCCACGACTCCGGGCAGGGTTACGACGGAAGCCACGAGGTTGCTCACGATCACCGTGACGGCTTGCAGGTCGCTCGATACGGTCTCGAATCCAGGCGCGGTGCAGGCGACAACCAGATAGGCTCCTGGCGCGCAGTCTGGCAGGCCGGTCCAGGTGCGGTGGTCGGCGAAGTCCTCGGTGGGCGGCAGGTCCACGGTCCAGGTCAGCGCGGGAGCGCCGTCGCGGATCAGCTTCTCGATCGCGCCTGCCTGGAGCTGCCGCTCGTCCTCCGTCCAGTGGCTGACCAGATCCCAGCGCCAGGCCCGGAAGTAAAGTCGCTCCAGGTTGCGGTGCATGATGGCGATGGTGCGCCGCATCGGTGCGTCGGCGCTCATGGCTCTGAGGTCGAAGTGCGGAGCTTCGATCCCGGCCATCACCGCGGCGCAGAGTCGGCCGCCGACGCTCTCGGGGTGGCGCTCAGCGCCGCGGCTGGCGGCGAGCCGGGCGCGGATGAGATGGTCAGGCTCGCGCTCCTGCTGCAGGAAGCGGGCGAGCTGCCACTGCCCCAGCGACCACCAGGCGTCGTCTGCGTCGAAATCGAGCAGCCAGGTTTCCAGCTGCTGGCGCACGCGCACGCGATTGTCCGTGTCGCGCATGGCCTGGTAGACACGGAACAGCTGTTCCAGGCCGGCTTCGAGCGCAGCTCCCTTGCGCCCATGCCGGAGGTGCCAGGAGCGCAGGTCGGCGCACAAGAGGACGATCTTGCGCAGTGGATGGGTGGCGGTGTCGGCAAGAGCTGCGCCGAGCACCGCGTCGGTCGGCTTCTCCACCGTGAGAAGCGATTCGATGTCCATTTTCTCGATCGCTGTCGAGGCGCGCGGACTCCATAGCGAGGAATCGGCCAGGCGTTCGATCCGCTCATAGGTGATGGCATCGCGCAGGGTGCCGCGGATGTGCGTGGGATAGCTGTTCGGCGTCAGGTACTCGCTCCAGGCATCGAGGGGCTCGTCGCCCCACAGATTGCGGCCGAGCCAGACGCGGTGCAGGGCCAGGTCGATCTCACGGCCGAAGCGATCGAGCCCCCAAGCCTTCAGGTCGAGTGGGTCGGCGGCCACGACGACCTCGCGCCGACGGATCTCGTGGGAGTTGACCCGAAAGTAGGTGACCAGAGCGTGGGCCCAGTGCAACTCGAGAACGGCCCGCGAGGCGGGATCAACGGGCCAGGGTTCGGACTTCAGCTGCCGCGCCGCCGACTCGGGTGCGCCCAGGGCCGTGCGCAAAGTGCGCCGCTCGACAAGGGCGCGCGTCCAGTCGCGCGCGTCGTTGCGCGCGCGAGCCGCGGCCAGAATCTCGTCGATCTCGACAACGGCGGTTTCGAGGCGGCCGCTCGCGATGGTGGTGGCGACGTCCTGCCAGGTCGAAGCGGCGGCGACAGCGAGCGTCGCGGTCGCTCCGATGAGCAGGGCGGTGATAATGGTGATATGCTTCACGATCGCTCCCCCCGGTGAGCAGGTTGGAAACCAGTAGCTCACATTTGAATATACCGACAAAGTCCGCATGATGATACCGGGTGTTCGGGGATCGAGCTGGTGTCCCACGGAAGAGAGAATGGATGACCTTCTTGACCTGACCCCCTTCGTTGTGCCGTATTTCTTATCAGGAGCAGGGACCATGACCTAGCCGGCCTACATACCGAGATTCATCCAGGATCGCTTGCAGGACGCCCTGACCGACACCCCGGTCGTCCTGATCCACGGCCCCCGCTACCTGACCCGAATCTCTCGTATTGGAGTACCATCATGCCACCACGGCCGCTGTATGCCGTCATCGACGTAGGCAGCCATTCGATCAAGCTGTCCGTCGCCCGCCGGAACCCCGCGGCGGTCTGGCAGGTCGAATTCGAAGACGTCGTCGTGACCGGTCTGGGCGTCGGCAACTCCCGCGAGAACGGCCTCGACCCCGCCGCGTGCGAGCGGACCGTGGCGGCGCTGCAGGTCTTCGCCGCGAAAATCGACGCGCTTGGCGTCGCGGATTACCGGGCCGTCGCCACGATGGTCCTGCGGCGCGCGCGCGATGCCGAACGCTTCGTCGCGAGAGTTCGCGAACAGACCGGATTGCAGCTCGGCATCATCAGCGGCGAAGACGAAGCGCGGCTGGCCTATCTCGGTGCATATCTCGGCCTGCACGAGTCTCCGCGCGGCCCGGTTCTGGCGATCGATATCGGCGGATCGAGCACCGAGATCGCCTGGGGAAACGGCCGCGCTCCCGACGCCTGTGTCAGCCTGCCGTTCGGCACCATCAGCGTGACCGGCGACCACGGGCTGGCTGACGCGGTATCGGCGGCGACGGTCGCCGCGGCCACCGACGCGGTCGGGCGATCCCTTGCCGAAGTCCCGGTCGTCCCGGCGCTGCAGCATCTACTGGCCGTCGGCGCCACGCCCGCCAGCCTCGCGGCGCTGCGCCTCGGTGCGCCGATCGCCGACAGCCGGCAAGCGCACGGCCTGGTCCTCGCGCCGCAGGACGTGGCCATGCTGATCGACAGGTTGCGGGCGCTGCCGGCGATCGACCGCCGCCGCTTGCCCGGCCTGCATCCAGAACGGGCCGAAGTCATCCTGGCCGGCGCCGTGATCGTGGCCGCGGTCATGCGGCGTTGGCCGGGCGTTGCGGCGGTCGTCAGTTCCTGCGATCTGCGGCTCGGTGTGCTCGAAGACAGCTTCGCCGCCGAACGTTGACGATGAAGCCATCCAACGCGTGCGGCGGACACTCGGCAGGCACGCGGCCGCCCCGCCCGGCCGGTTCTCGCCAGCGTCGCTCACCGCTGATGCTTGCCACGGATCGGCTCATGACCTAGTCTCACGCCCGTTGTCGGCGACCGGGATATTGACAGCGGCAGTCTCCACGAGAGGAGCGCGGGATGCCACCACGAGGCGAATGGAGCGGCAGGTTGGGCTTTATCTTGGCCGCTGCCGGCAGCGCAATCGGCCTCGGCAATTTGTGGAAGTTCCCCTACATGACGCACCAGAACGAAGGCGGCGCGTTCGTGCTGGTCTATCTCGCCGCCGTGGCGCTGGTGGGTGTGCCGATCATGGCCGCCGAAATCGCCATGGGGCGGCGTTCCCGTCGCAGTCCCGTCGGAGCGTTCCTCATCCTCGCCGCCGGCCGTCCCGGCGGCAAGGCCTGGTCGGCCGTCGGCTACCTCGGCGTCGCCGCCGGTTTTATCATCCTGTCGTACTATTGTGTCGTCGCGGGTTGGACCCTGCACTATATCTTGCTGGCTGCGGTGGGCAAACTCGGCTTGCTCGCGCG
>JAQULN010000362.1 GCA_028718575.1 Candidatus Krumholzibacteriia bacterium
CGCCAGACCGCGCAACGCGACCACCAGCAACCACGACCCCGGCAGGTGAGGCCGTCCCAACTCGAGCGAGATTTCCTGCATCGCCAGGATGTAGTTGCCGGCGTCGGCGGACACGCCGCCGCAATCTGGCGAGGCGGTCGCCAGATAGAGCGCCGCCGCGCCGCCGGCGATCAGCCACGGCGCCAGGCGACCGCGACCCCGGCCGGCGTTCATGTCGACGAAAAGCGCGCGGCGAAACGGTCGACTGCCTCGGTGTCGCCCACGAGGATCAACTCCTCTCCTTCGCGAAGGCTAACGGCCGGTTCCGGATTGACCTCCATCGCGCCGTCGCGCTTGATGGCGATCACGCTGCAACCGGTCTCCTCGCGCAGGCGCAGTTGCACCAGCGATCGCCCCTGCAGGCGCTGGTCGACCGTGGCGCTGAACACACTCAGGCTCTCCGACAGCACGAGCAGGCTGCCCGGCCGCAAGAGATTGACGATCGTCGCGGTGGTGATCGAACTGTAGGACATCACCAGGTTGGCGCCGGCCCGGTGCAGGGTCTTGACGTTGCGGTTCAAGCTGGCGCGGCTGATGATCTGCGCGTCCGGCCGCAACCGGCGGCAATAGATGGTCAGATAGACGTTCAGGTCGTCTTCGTGGGTCGTGATGATGATCGAAGGCGTCCGCTCGATGCCCGCCGCGATGAGCGTGTCGTAGTCGGCGGCGCTGCCGATGATCACCTTTTCGTTGCCGTTCTTGAGGTTGCCGCGCTTCTCGACCATGCGATAGTCGATGCCGCGCTGCTCGAGGGTCGCCGCAACGGCCTGTCCCACGCGCCCCCCGCCCAGGATCAGCACCGGCCCCTGCTGCCGGTTAGGAACGTCGGGTGGCCGCACCATCATCTCGAAGCGGTCGAGCTGCGACTTGCTGCCGGCGAGCACCAGCACCGTCGACGGTTCGATCCTGGTCTGCGCCGTCGGCAGCCGAAACTCGCCCTGCTCCCAGACGCCGATCACGTTGACGCCGGTGCGCGCCCGCAGGCCGCTCTCGAGCAAGGTCTGCCCCGTCATGGTGGTCGCCATGGCCGGCACTTCGGCGATCAACAAGTCGTCGAAGCGGCCGACTACGTTGGCGTGCAAGCTCACGCCGAGCACGCGCCGCGCCAGAGCCTGCCCCAGCAGCTTGTGGAACTGGTACACATACGTGCTGCCGGCGAGCTGCAGGATGTCGAGCGAATCGTCTTGGTCCGCGTTGGTCACCGTCACGACGTGGTCGCAGATCTCGCGGACGGTGTAGATGATGTTCGTGCTCGCGAGGTCGTCGTTCAGGACAACGACCATGGCCGCGTCGTGCACCCGCAGGTTGCGGTAGGTGTCGGGATGGTTGATGTCGCCGACCATGACCCGCAAGCCTCGGTCGAAGAGATCGAGCGCGCCCGCGAGATCCGGCACCAGCACCACGCTCTGGACACCGAGTTGGTCGAGCCGGGCGATCAGGTTAGCCGCCACGTTGTTGAAATGCGTCAGCACCACGTGGCCGCGCAGGCCGGCCGGCAGCTTGCGCGGCGCCCGCGCCTGATTCTGCGCTTCGAGCCAGGGAGCGTAGAAGAAGCGGATGAAGGTGAACGGCAGCATCACCATCAGGAAGATGATCCCGCTCAACAGGACGATGATCGAGAACAAGCGCCCGAGGTCGCTCTCGAAGGTAATGTCGCCGAAGCCGAGGGTCGACATCACCGTCAACGTCCAGTAGAACCCCGTCACCCACGAGTACTCGCGCCCCTCGTGCTGCATGAGCACGTGGAAGAGCAGGCTGTAGAACGTGATGACGCCAGTCAGCAGCACCAGGAAGCGCACGAGCAACTTGACGTTGCTCTGGCGGCCGCCGCCGTGCATCAGCGCCGTGATCTGCGCGGTCAGGAACTTCATCGTGTCTCTATCGATTGCGCTGTGGGTCGAAAACGCGGCGATGACGTTCGACGCCCGCACGCGGGCGGGCGTCAGAACGGCATCAGGACCGGAACCAGGACAACGATGATACCGAGAACGAGCAACGTCAACGGCGCGCCGACCTTGACGTAGTCCCGGGCGCGGTATCCGCCGGCGCCCATGACCAGCAGGTGCGCCTTGTGGCTGAACGGCGTGGCGAAGGCCGCCGAGGCACCGAGGGCGATACCGAGAAACAGGGTCAAAGGCGATAGCCCGGCCTGTCCGGCGATCTGCAACGCGACGGGCGCCAGCACGACGACCGCCGGTCCGCTGTCGAGGGTCTGGCTCAGCAGGCTGGCCAGCAGCACCAGCGCCGCCAGCAGCGCGTACGGTCCGTAGGGCCCCGCCAGGTCGGTGACGGCGTGCGCGGCGAGGGCCGCTGCGCCCGTGCGCTCCATGGCGATGCCGATCGGCAGGATCGCCGCCAGCAGAAAGATCATGCGCCACTCGACCGCGCGGTACGCCTCTTCCATGGTGAGCGCGCCGCCGAGGATCACGACGGTGGCCGCGGTGAACGCCGCCACCTGGATCGGTTGCCAGCCACTGACGACCAGGCCGATCAAGACCAGCAGCCCGCCCACCGCGATCGGCGCCTTGGCCGTACGGCGCAACGGGCGGACCCCCGGCGTCAGCACCACGAGGTCAGGGTCGGTCGTCAAGAGCTGTAGCTTGTCCCGCGGCCCCTGCAAGAGCACCGCGTCGCCGAAGCGCAGCGGCAGATCGGCGAGATCGGCGCGGCGGGGCTTGCCCTCGCGCCAAAGGGCCATGACCTGGACTCCGTACCGTTCGCGGAACGCGATCTGCCGCAGCGAGCGGCCCGCGAGTTGGGAGCGGGGCGCGACGGTGGCCTCGACGACGCCGATCTCCGCCGACTCCAACTCCGCGGCATCCTTGTGGACGTCGAGACGGATCTCGCCCAACTCCAGCACGCTGAGTATGGCCGCCGGATCGCCCGCAACCAAAAGCCCGTCGCCGGCGGCCAGGACCTCGTCCGGCGCCACGCCGAGCAGGGTTTCGCCCCGACGCACCAGGCCCATGACCGTCAATCCCACGAGCTGGCCCAGATGGCTGGCGCCGAGCGTCAAACCCGCCAGCGCTGAGTTGTCGGGAATGCGCACCAGGAAGAACTGAGCGGCCAGGCGCTGCAGGTCGGCGAGCCGCAGCGCCCGAACCTCGTGGTCGCCGCTGGCGGTGAACCGCGCCAGGTGGGCGCGGTTGCCGAACGCGAGGATCGCGTCGCCTTCGCTCAACCCGATCTCGCCGAGCCGCTCTTGCAGGATTGCGCCGCCGCGCTCGATGCCGACGACAACCGCGCCGTAGTTCTCGCGAAAGGCCAGTTCGCGCAGCGTACGCCCGCAGAACGGCGAGTGCGCGGCCAATTGGAGTCTGATGCCCTGCACGTCGGTGCGCACCGGCGGCAATGATTCGGCAGACGCGCGCTCGATCGCCACGCCCTGAACGCGCAGCAACTCCTGGATGTCGTCCAGGCGCCCGGCCGCCAGCAGGATATCGCCGCCGCGCAGCATGGTGTTCGCGTCGGGGGCCAGCAGCGTCCGTCCATCGCGGCGGATGGCCAGCACCTGCGACCGGAGCACACGGCCCAGCTGCGCGTCGCCGAGCGTCATGCCGTCGAGAGATCGGAAGAGC
>JAQULN010000363.1 GCA_028718575.1 Candidatus Krumholzibacteriia bacterium
GCACCTGCAGATGACGGACGAGCTGCTCCAGCGCCGGCGACTGGAATTCGCCGCCGGCCGTGGCGTACGCGCCGCCTGTCGTCCCGCTCGCGCCGCCTGTCGTCCCGCGGGGCATATCACATCCCTGGCAGCTTCAGGCCGGGAATGTTCATCCCGCCCATGGCGCCGCCCATTTCCGCCTCGATCAGCGCGTCGACCTGGCGGCCGGCTTCATTCACGGCCGCCAGGATGAGGTCCTGCAGGAACTCGACGTCGTCCGGATCGACCGTCGCCGGGTTGATGCGCAGGCTGACCAGTTCATGCTTGCCGTTCATGACCGCCGTGACCTGACCGCCCGCGACCTCGGCGGTGACGGTCTTGCCGGCGAGCTCGGCCTGCGTTTGCTGCATCTTGGCCTGCATCTGTTGGGCTTGTTTCAAGAGCTTCTGAATGTCCATGCTTCCTCCGGCCAGCGGTAGCCGCCGCTTGTGCGGCAGCGAGTCACGGCTGCGGCGGTCGCCGCTTCCCGCGCGGTGAACGGTCGTCGGCAGGCGCGGCGGCAGGCGCGGCCGCCGAGCCGGCATCCAGTGCGGCTGCCGAGGCCGGCGCCGGCGCGTCCGCGCGCTCCGTTTCGGCGCCAGGGACCAGCGTCGATGGGGCGGTTTCCGGCAAACCGGGCTTCGCCTCCCAGCGTTCGCGTTCCGTCTCCGGCAAGGGCGTGCCCCGCACCATGTCGACCAGCCGCCCGAGTTCGGGATCGCTGGCGCACTGTTGCGCCAACTGCTCCTGCTGCGTCGGCGCAACGCGGCGCCGGACCGTTTCGCGTTGCTCGCCGGCGACGCCCATGCCGGCGTCGGCGACCGCCATCACGAGTTCGAGCTTGAGCCGCCGGCCAAAGCAGGTCGCCAGGTGGGGTTCGAGTTCCGCGCGCCTGGCCTCGACGCGTTGGAGCATGAACGCGTGGTCGGCCGGGAACGCCACCGTCAAGACGCCGTCTTGCGACCGGATCGCAGGCAGGCCGTCCATCAGGCATGCCGCCAGTCCCGGGTTGTGCTGCATGACCGCTTGCACGAAATCGGTCCAGCCGTCGACCAGGTCGGCGCCGGCACGGGCCGGCGCGGTCTGGTCTCGGGCCGGTGCGGCGCTCGGATGGGTTGCGGCGTCGCCGGCGCGGTCAGCGCGTCGGTGATCGGCACGCGGCGCGGTCGGCCGCTGCCCCTCGCCGCCGCCGCGTTGCGGCGCCGGACCGGCGGCGCCGGCCAGCAGCCCGTGCAGCCTCTCCACCAGTTCGGCCAGCAAGATCCGCCGTTCCCAACGGCAGAATTCGACCACGGCGGCTTCCAAAAGAATACGGGGTTGGGTACTGCGATGGATGCGGTCGTAGTGCAGGCCGGCGCGGTCGAGCATGGCCAGCAGGTCCTGCTCGCCGAAATGATCCAGGTTCGGCTGCAAGCGCTCGATCTGCTCCGCCGTCCAGTCGACGGCATCTCTTAGACCGGGGTCGATCTTCAAGAGGAGCAGGTTGCGGAAATGCGTGAGCAGGCCGCGCGCGAAGACCACCAGGTCCTGGCCCTCGGCGGCCAGGCGGTCGACCAGTTGCAGCGCGCGCGCCGGATCGGCCTCCCGCATCGCGTCGCTCAACTCGACATAGGCTTCGGAGCGGATCAAGCCGAACAAACTGCTCAGTACGTCTTCGTTGATCGTGCCCTCGCCGCCGGCGATGGCCTGGTCCAACAGGCTCAGGCCATCGCGCATGCTGCCCTCGGCCAGGGCTGCCAGCACGCGCAGTCCCTCCGCGTCGATGGTCACGTCTTCCGCGGCGCAGATCTCGCGCATGCGTTCGATCAGCTGCGTCCGCGACAACAGCCGGAAATCGAAGCGCTGGCACCGCGACAAGATGGTGCGCGGGATCTTGGTCGGCTCGGTCGTCGCGAAGAAGAAGAAGACGCGGCTCGGCGGTTCCTCGAGGATCTTCAAGAGCGCGTTGAAGGCGCCCTTGGAGAGCATGTGCACTTCATCGATGATGAAGACTCGGCTCGCGCCGCCGGTAGGCGCCAGGCGAGCCATGTCGCGCAGCTCGCGTACGTTGTCAACGCCGGTGTTGCTGGCGGCGTCGATCTCCAGCACGTCCATGAAGGTGCCGGCGGCGATCGCGCGGCACGTCGCGCAGGCGCCGCACGGTTCGCCGTCGTGGGGTTCGGTGCAGTTCAGCGCCTTGGCGAGCAGCCGCGCGACCGTGGTCTTGCCGCAGCCGCGCGGACCGCTGAAGAGATAAGCGTGACTCAGCTTGCCGTGGCGCAGCGCCGCCCGCAGGGTGCCCGTGACGTGCTCCTGGCCGACGACTTGCGCGAACGTCTCGGGCCGATATTTGCGGGCGATCGCGTGATATAGCATGCCGTGCGGCTCCGGAGGCGCTGAGGGCGATCCCGGCGCAAACCGCCCCGGGAACAAGAGGGCCAGGCTGACGACGCACTCGCCGGAGTAAGCGTACCGTTGCTGCCTTCCGGCCCTGGCGGAGTTGGCGCTCCAGCGTCACGCCGGGCCTGGCCCAACGCGGTCCCGCGAGGATTCCCGGGAAACGTTGGTGGAGATGATGGGATTCGAACCCACGACCTCCTCGTTGCGAACGAGGCGCTCTCCCAACTGAGCTACATCCCCACCCGGAACTATTGCGATGTAAGTTAGCACCGAGGTCGCTCGGCGCACAACGACCGCTTGCGCGGTCGATCGGATCCTGGCGGAGAGGCAGGGATTCGAACCCTGGGAACTCTTGCGAGTTCAACGGTTTTCGAGACCGCCCCGTTCAACCGCTCCGGCACCTCTCCGCATCGTCGAGCCCGCTGGCGGCGGCTGGCGGAGAGGGTGGGATTCGAACCCACGGTACCCGGAGGCACACACGATTTCCAATCGTGCCGATTCAACCGCTCTCGCACCTCTCCGCCGCGCGGAGCGCGCAATATAGCACCACCCCGCCGGCAAATCAACGTGCCGCCGGCGATCGTTCCGCTCGAATCAACCTTGATCCGGGTCAACCCGGATTAGCCGTCGCGGCGTCGCCGTTGGAAGAACGACTGCAGCAGTTCGCTGCACTGCGGCGCCAGGATGCCGCCGACCACTTCGACCGCGTGGCGATAGGGATTGCCCTGCAACAGGCGGGCGCACGAGACGACCGCACCGGCCCGCGGGTCGACCGCGCCGAAGACCAGGGTCTGGATGCGCGCCAGCAGCAGCGCGCCGGCGCACATCGTGCAGGGTTCGAGGGTAACATAGAGCGTCGCGCCATCGAGCCGCCATGACTGGGCGCGGTCGCTGGCCGCGCCGAGGGCCAGGATCTCCGCGTGGGCCGTCGCATCCTGCAGTTGTTCGACCTGGTTGCGGCCGCGGCCGAGGATCTGGCCGTCGCGCACGACGACCGCGCCGACCGGCACTTCGCCGCCCGCAGCGGCCAGTTCCGCCTCGCGCAATGCCTCGCGCAGCCAGTGCTCATGGCTGCGGAATCCGTCCAGCAGGTTCTCGCTCACAAGCGTTCCTGTCGGGCGCCACCGGCGACCGATCGGCTCACGGCAGCACCCCCGATACCTGCGCTATGTTGCCCTGCAGGTCCCAGACCCGGACCCGCACGGTCCACGGCC
>JAQULN010000364.1 GCA_028718575.1 Candidatus Krumholzibacteriia bacterium
GCCAGCGTTCCGGCCGCGTGCTGGTAGTGGACGAGCGCGTAGATCGCTTCGGCCGTGGCGCGGGTGCTCTTCCAGTGCGCGAGCTGCCTGTTCAGCAGCAGCCACTGGGCGAGTCCGGCCAGGCGCGGCTCCTCTGGTACGATCTCGCTCACGGCGCGCAGGATGAAGGCGTGGCCCTCGATGGTGTCGTTGGTCCACAACCAGGCACGGTCCTCCGGGGCCCAGAAGACACCGAGGTCGGGGTCCTTTTGCGCGACATCCAGGAGGGCAGCGACGATGGCGCACGCGTCGTCGTGGCGGCCGGCGCGTTCGAGGGTGAGCGCGAGCCTGGCCTGGAGCAATCGGGACAAAGCGAGCCGGTGGTGCCATGAGAACGCGAGCATGGCGTCGCGCTGCTCGGCCGTGAATCCCGCGAGGTCGACGGTCTCGTCATCGTAGCATGACAGCGTGTAGTTCAGCATGGTCAACGTGTTCGGATCCAGCTTTACCGTGCCATCAGCGCCGGGCGGCGTGGTGTTGGCCCGCACCCAGCGCCAGGCGTCGCGGACGATGTCCTTGGGTATCTCGGGGCCGAATTCCGAACCTCGGGCCAGGCCCATCAGCACGTAAAGGGTCATCCACAGCGAGGGTTCGCCGCCGGCGATCCAGGGGAAACCGCCGCTCTTGTCCTGATGCTCTCGCAGACGGCCCAGCTGATCCAGGCGCTGACGTTTGACGATCTCGGGATTCAAGAGGTCGACGAGCGGCAGATCGGTGGGCGCGCCACGGCTTGGCTGCAGCCACGGCGTTTCCTCGAACCGCAGGCGGCGATTCGGATCCGGCGCCTCCCAGGGCTCACGCGGCGTCTCGCGGCCGGCGAGCTGGGCGGCGCGGGCGGCCACCCACGGATGATCGCCGTAGACGCCGGCCAGGATGCTCACGCCGAGGTAGCTGTTCAGCGTCTGTTCGGTGGACCGGTAGGGATATTCGACCAGATGCGGCAACGCGCGCAGGACGCTGGTCAGAAGCTGCGTGTCGACCGTGACCACGAGCTGTTCGTCGCGGCGGGTCGGGTCGGTTGCCAGGATGTCGGGAAACGTCAGCTCGCGGCGCGCGCTGTTCGCCAAGGCAGCGAAGCGAGACTGGATGTGATGGGTGCGGCCCGGCAGGATAGGCAGGGCGCGCCGCTCGCCATCGGACAGGTTTCCTGCGGTGGCCACAGCGCGCACCGCGACCTCACCGACGCCGGCAGGCGTCCGCACCGGGAACGAGACCGCGGTCGTGCCGCCGGCGTTCACGGCAAAGGTCCGGCGCGTCTCGCGCAGGTCGAAATCGGCGCTGCGGTCTTCGCCGGTGAACGGATCCTCGAGGCGGAGTTGGACGGTGCCGGCAAGGGCTTCCTCGCCCATGCTGGTGATCACCACCCGCAGCTCGGCCTCGTCGCCCTCACGCAAGAAACGCGGCAGGTACGGCCGGACCAGCAGCTCCTTGACGGTGCGTACGTATCGTTCGGCCCGCCCCGCCATCAGGTCCCGGGTGTGGGCGGCCACTTGAAGACGCCACTCGGTCACCGCCTCGGGTACGCGGAACTCGAAGGTTGCTCGTCCTTCGTTGTCCAGCAGCACGTGAGGTAAGAAGAAGGCGGTCTCGGCGAAGTCCTCGCGGGCGGCGATGGCGTCGAGAGTCTCATCGATGGAGGTCTCGATCTCGCCGCTGCGGACGCCGCGTACATAGGGTAGCTCGGCGCTTACGATGATGCCGGCCTCGGCAGACAGCGCTTGATCGAATTCGACAAACGTACTGGCCATGTCGATGGCATAGCGCTCGAACTTCTCGACCGCGTTGCGCACCTCCACCATGTAGCGCGCCGCCTCGACGTTGATGGCCGGCAGCAACTCGATCCCTTCGGCGGCCAGCCTGGCGGCGAGTTCGGGATCGATGTCCGTCAAGCGCAGCTGTCCGCGATAATCGATCGTGTACTCGAGCCGGGTGCCGGGAAACATGCGCAGCTGATCAGCACGGAGCACGGGCAGCTCGGGGCGCTCCAAGGGCTGTCTCTGCCGCCAGAGGGGATGGTGGCTGCCCAGGCTGAAATCACGCGACCGATGCGGCCACGGCCTCGCGGTGATCAGAGCGAGCGGATCGACGGAGCGGAAGCGGGCGATTGCGTCCAGGCTGCGGTCGACCATCCAGGCCAGCAACTCGCCGGCTACAGGCGCGGCGTCGGGACCGGTGATGGTGACGGTGACGCGCTCGGTCTCGCCCGGCTGGAGGCGGTCGCGGAACGTGTCGAAGGCCACCGCCAGCTGCTTGTCTCGCCAGGAGACCCTCACGTAGGCGCTGCTCTGCACGAGCTGATGGTCGTGAACCAGACTGGCCTCGATCGCAATACCCCAGCGTGACGCCGTGGTCACGGGCACCTCGATCACGCTGCTGCCTGCGGGCAGGAACTCTCTGCGCAGCAGTTCGCCGCCCACGAAGACGTGCAGGAGGATGGCGGAGTCTGTCAGACCGGAGTGGACGAAGAACCGCGCGACCTCGCCCACCGCCAGTTCGTCGCTTTCGGTGGCGAGCACCAACGGTGCGCGGATGTCGAGAGCATCGCTCCCGGCGACCAGCAGCTCACGCGTGGCGCGGCTCGTACGGCCGCCTGCCGCCTCCGTCTCGTAGACGAGGCGATAGATGCCCGGCGATGGGAAGTCTAGCGACAGGATCGCCTCGCCCTGGTCATCGTGCTCCAGCCAGCCGGAAGCAAGTTCGTCGCCCAGAGGCCAGTCAGCGCCGGGGTTCGGGGCGATCCGGGAGGTCTCCCAGCGGGGTCTCAGGCTATCGCCCGGCGTGGCGAAGTGCGCCGCCAGGCCCGTGCCGCGGAATAGCGGAACGTCGCCTGGCATGAGCGTGCGCTCCGGCTGCTTCAGCGCGTGCAGCACCCAGCGGCCCCGGCCCGCCTGGCCAACGCGGTTGGCGTCGGTGCGCAGGATGCGAACCGTGTCCACGGAGCCGGCCATGTAGAAACCGCGCCCGCCTTCGATGGAGGCCAGAACCGATACGGTGGCCACGCTGTAGCTGCGTGCCGCAGTGCGAGTCTCGCCGCCGGCGTCGGTCACTTCCACCTCGACGTGGTACGTCAAGAGTTGCGGCTGGTCCTCCGGAAAAGCAGGAGAGGCCTGGGTAGAGAATACGATCTCGAAGTCGCCTTCCGGACTGACGATCGTGGTGTCGCTGGCCACTATCTCACCGCCGCCGTAGGGCAGAACCGATGACCATCCGCGCCACAGGTCGACCTGGCGTCGCACTCGCCACACCGCGCGGCCTTCGCTCACCGCAGCGCCGAAGTAGTAGTCGGCCCGGCCGATCACCGTGGCCAGGCGCCCCAGGCGCAGCGGCGCTTGTGGATCGAGCAATGACACCTCGAAGGTGGGCCGCCGATACTCCTCCACGCGCACGTTCCGCCAACTGCCGTGGTCGGTCCGGATGTTCCAGTTGCCCAGCATACCGGTTGCCGGCAGCGTGAAGGACCCGGAAGCAGAGCCGAATTCGTTGGTGGTGACGGTCACGGTCTCGTGCACCTGCATGTCGGCGTCGTACAGCGAAACGGACACCTCGCGGTTCGGTGCCGC
>JAQULN010000365.1 GCA_028718575.1 Candidatus Krumholzibacteriia bacterium
TACGAAAAAGTCGTGATCCTCGGCGGCCAGCATCTCGCGGCCTTTTTCCGTCAGATCCACGCTGTGATGCTTCTCTTCGACCACATAGAGCAAGTCGGCGTCAGCCTCCCACATCGCCTTGTCGCGCATGAACGCCGCCTCGGTGCGCTGGATCGCCTCGGCGACGCCGGGGATGAGCTTCAGCCGCTGGAATCGCTTGTTCTTGGGCGCGCCCCGGCTGATGCGTAGTAGTTTGAGCTGGAGATCGTCGTCCAGGACGACGTCGCCTTCGTCGGCACCTTGCAGCGCGCGTTCGGCGTCGGCGATCCATTGGTTGACGATCTTCATCTGCGCGCGGACCAGGCGCTCGACGCGAGGCTTGAACTCGTGGAAGCGGTGCGTGGACTTCGCCACCGCGCCGGAAATGATCAGCGGTGTGCGCGCCTCGTCGATCAGCACCGAGTCGACCTCGTCCACGATCGCGTAGTAAAACCCGCGCTGGACGAGGTGCTCAGGCGCGATCGCCATGTTGTCGCGCAGATAGTCGAAGCCGAATTCGTTGTTGGTGCCGTAGGTAATCTCCGCGGCGTAAGCTTCACGGCGTTGCTCCGGGGTCATGTCGTTCAGGATGTACTTGACATCGCAGCCGAGAAACGTCAGCACCCCCCCCATCCACTCGGCGTCGCGGCGCGCCAAGTAGTCGTTGACCGTGACCAGGTGGGCGCCTTTGCCCGGTAGGCTGTTCAGGTACAGGGGCATGATCGCCACCAGGGTCTTGCCCTCGCCGGTGGCCATCTCGGCGATCTTGCCCTGGTGCAGGACGATCGCGCCCATGAGCTGGACGTCGTAAGGGACCATGTTCCAGGGTGCGTCTTGGCCCCAGACCGTCCAGGACGTCTTGCGCTCGGTAAGGCGCCGGCATCCTTCCCAGACCACGCCGAACGCTTCGGGCAGCAGGTCGTCCAGGGTCTCCCCCGCGGCGAGACGTTGCTTGAACTCTTGCCTCTTACCCCTTAGTTCATCGTCGGTTAGTCGTTCAAAATCCCCACGGACCTCCCTGATCTTCTTGACGAGCGGCCGCAACCGCACGACATCCCGTTGTTTCTTGCCGAACAAGCGTTCGAACGCCGCCCAGAGGCCCGTGGCCATGTGCTCGTCTCCTTGGCCCGTGTCGCGGAATGGACTGCCAGTCCCGCCCGCCGGGAAACTATAGGCGGCGGCCGCGAGTGTCAACCGACGAGGCGCTGCCCGTCGGCGGCCGTACCGACCCGTCGCCCCGGGTCTCGACACCGGGTGCGTCCCGCGCGCGTCACTCGGTCAGGAGTGTCCGATAGACCTCGCGATCGCGCAGTACCCGCAGCGTGTAGTCCCGCGTTTCCGGGTAACTGATCCACGCGCGGTAGAATTCGCGCGCGTCGCCCGCGGCAGCTAGTTGCCGGTCCCAGCGCTCGACCGCGACGCTGCCGGCGTTGTACGCCGCCACACTGCGGTACGGATCGAAGCCGTGGCGGCGCGCCGCGATGCCCAGGATCTGCGCGCCGACGCGCAGGCTCGTCGCCGGCAAACGCCAGTGCTGCGGCCCCGGCGGCCCGGCCGGATCCTGATAATGAAATGGCATGATCTGCATATAGCCGAGAGCTCCGGCGCGCGACCGGATGGCGGGCTCGAAGAGCGATTCGTTGCGGGCGATCGCCATCAGGAGCTCGGCCGGCTGGTCCACGGCCGCCAGCGCGGCCCGGATCGCCGGATCGGCAGGCAGCGGGTACCAAAACGGCCAACGCGTCGGCGCCGGTACGCCGGCCGCGGGCAGACGCACCGCCATGGCGATCGTCCCCCGATCGTCGCCCAGCGCTACGGCGACACCGAGTAACGCATGCAGGTAGAGGCTGCGATCGACCGTCGTGAGCGACGCCGGCGCCGACAACCCCGGCAGCGGCGAGGACGCCGGCAGACAGGTTCCAGCGGCCAACCGCTCGATATCGCGGTCGATCGCCCAGTTCACGACCGCGGACACGGTCGCCGTCCCGCGTAGGTACCGCGCCGCCGCCGCGACGGCATTGGTGTGGCGCTGGTCTGGATCGACGGTATCGATCACGGACTCGAGCTCTCGGCGATAC
Organism: Candidatus Krumholzibacteriia bacterium; assembly: GCA_028718575.1. GTDB lineage: Bacteria > Krumholzibacteriota > Krumholzibacteriia > LZORAL124-64-63 > LZORAL124-64-63 > Glo-17. The sequence goes on from JAQULN010000365.1 coordinate 2,097, forward strand.
GTCAGCCGAGCGGCCGGTACGGCGGGATCCGGCGACGCCAGCGCAATGCCCCAACGCGCCCACTCCTGCCAGAGCCGGTGCCGCCAGGTTTGCTGGTCGGGCAGCAAGATCCGGTGCTCGAGTTCGAGCGGGAGCGCTTCGCCGCGCAGCACGAGATCCTCAGCCTGGGCACGCAGATCCGCGCCGGCGGCAGCCATGACTGCGCCCAACTTGCCAAGCAAGGGCGCGGCGTCGGCGCGGAACGCCGCCGCCTGTTCGCCGGCGAGATACCGGCCGGCGAGATCCGCGATTCTCTGCGCGTCGCCGGTCCGCTGTCGAGCCAACGCCAGCGACAGGGCCTGCGCGACCCAGATTCGCAGCCGGTCCTTCAGCGCGGTCGAAGCGTCGCTTGTCAACAAACCGAGGGCCGCCTCGAGGGCGCGTAACCCGTCCGGCCACTGATCCTGGAGCAGGCGCGCCTCGCTGGCTCGCCGCCAGAGATCGAGACGGTGTCCGGGGACCAGGTCGGGCAATGTCGCGAGCGCTTCAATGGCCGGCGCGCCAGGATGCAGGCGCCGCTGGCCTTGCAGCCAGTAGCCCTGGAAGCGGCTGTCCGTGGGCGGTTGCGCCCAGCGCCGGAAATGCTCCGCGAGGTCCTTGACCGGCAACAAGAGCGCCCCGAGTCCGGCGGCGACGTCGGGCGGAAACGGCGCAGCGTGCCATTCCGCGGCGGATAGCCAGAGCTGTCCGGCCGTGGCTAACATGACGCCGGTCTGCCGGTCGGCAAGCGCGTCGGGCAGGATCGGCAAACCGCGGTCGCGGCTCAGAGCGACCCACACCGCCCAGCCGCTGCGGGTGTCGTACGGGCCGAGGTCCTGCAGGGTGTTCCAGATCGCCATCGCCGGCGGCGCCTGCCGGTCGGCGCCGGCCAGCCGTTCGGCGCGCAGCGTCCAGATGAAGACCTGGGCCGGGGTCAGCGCCAGGCTGGCGGCTTCTGCCACAAGCGAACGGGCCAGCCCGGCCGCCGCGGCGTACTCGCCGCGCTGCCAGGCCCGGCTCGCCAACAACTGCCGCACCTGGCTGGTCCAGGGACCGGCCGTTGCGCCAAGGGTGTCGGCGGCCAACGCGCCGGGCTCGGCCAGCGTCTCGAGCTGCCGCCATTGCCGCCGCGCCCGGCGATAGACCGCGTCGGCCTGTGCACAGTCTCCATACGCCGGCAGCGCCAGACGCCACGCAACGAGTTCGACGTACCGCGGAAGCGACTCCCCGGCGAAGAAGCGCGCCGCGCCGTCGCGCCAGCCCGGATCGACCGTGAGGGGAGACAGCAGGTCGGCCGGCCAGCCCTCGACGAGGACAATCTTGTGGGGCTCGCGGAACTCGCCTACCTGGAAGCGTTCCAGCCACGGATCGTAGATCTGGGCGCCACAAGCCGCGTCCACCGCGCCGGCGGCCAACGCCGTGCCGAAGACGACAAAATGAAACCATGGTTTCAGCGAAGCCATGTCACCTTTT
>JAQULN010000366.1 GCA_028718575.1 Candidatus Krumholzibacteriia bacterium
CGCAGCGACGGCGGCGCGCGCGCGGTCCTGATCGCCGCCGTCACCGCGGCGTCGATCAAGCTCGTTGATTTCTGCCTGCCCGCCCATACAGTGTTGACGACCGTCAATCCCGCCGTTTCCATGCTGCTGCAGGGCCTGGCGTTCAGTGTGGTCGCGAGCCGGCTCGGTCTGCCGCGCCGAGTGCCCTCGCTGCGGGCCGCCGTCCTGGGGATCCTGGCCTTCAGCGCCGGTTGGCGCCTGGTCTTTCTGGCGTATTCGCTCGCGTTGGCCTGGGGCTGGTCGGCCGGCATGCTGCGCGACGGCCTGCACACGGCCGCCGGTTTCGTGCTGCGCGACGCGCTGCTGAGCGGCGCCGCGGTGCTGGCCGTGATGGCGCTGGTGTACCGCGGACGGCGGCCGGCCGCCGCGCCCGCGCCGGCGCCCGCGCCGAGCCGGCTGCTCGTGGCCGGCGTCCTGCTGGCGGCGGTCGCCGCGGAGGTGGCGGCCGGACTGGCCGCGTAACGCCGGCGTAACGCCCTCGCGGCATCCTTTGGTGCGTAACGAGCGGGTTCCGGCAACCCGTTCCGACAACCCGCCCGCACCAGAGGAGGCGAAGGCGATGCATCGTTCCCAGTCGGTCAACCTGTTCGCGATCTCGGCACTGAGCCTGACGGCTGTTCTGACGTTTGCCGGCTGCGGTGACGACAACAATCCCGCCAGCCCGGGCGGCGGCTCCGCCGGCACCGAGATCGGTACCGGCGGCGGCGTCTTCGCTTTTGCTGGCGGCGACGTGACGCTGCTGGTGCCGGCCGACGCGCTCGCGGGCACGGTCACGGTCAGGGTGACGGCGGCCGCCGGCGCGCCGAGCGATCCGGGTCGCGTGCCCGGCACGTGTTACACCTGCGAACCCGAGACCCTTTCGTTTTTACAGCCGGTGACCGTCGTGCTCGCCTATGACGACGCCGAGGTGCCGGACGACGTCGCCGAATCCTCGCTGCGCGTGTGCCGGGTCGCCGGCGGCGCCTGGCAGGAAGTCGGCGCCAGCTCGGTCGATGCGGCCGGTAACACCGTGTCCGCGCCGATCGCCGCGTTCGGCAGCTTCGGCCTGGTCGGCACGGTTACGAGCGCGGGACCGATCTACGACGGCAACTACACGATCACCGACGCGGCGTCGTTGGCGGCCTTCGCCGGTTACGTTGGCATCACCGGCAACCTGGAGATCGCCAGTTACGCGCCCGATTCGCTGGTCGTGCCTGCTCTCGAGACCATCGGCGGCCGCCTGCGGCTCTTCGGCCCCGCCCAGGCCGCGCATACCTTGCGCACGGCGACGTTGCCTGCGTTGCGGTCGGTCGGCAGTCTGCTTCAGATCGAAAACTGCGACTCGCTGCGCACGCTCTCGCTGCCGCTTTGCAGCGCGGTCGGCGCCCTCGACGTGCAGCGCAATTACGCACTACGAAACCTCGCCGGGCTCAGCGCGCTCACGGCGCTCAATCCCGAGAACCTGGCCTTCCACGGCGGCATGCAGTTCTGGCTGAACGACCATCTGACCAGCCTCGACGGCTTGGCGTCGTTGACCGGCACGGCGCGCGCGGTCACGATCAAGGAGAATTCGTCGCTGTCCAATTTGGATGGACTGGGCGGGATCGCCTACGTGGATGGCAGCGTCGAGATCGCCGAATGCCACAGCCTGACCACGCTCGACGGGCTGGGACTGCGCACGGTCGGCGAGAGCTGCGTCGTCCGCAGTTGCAACGCGCTCGTCGATCTGCGGGGCCTGAACCTGTTGACCTCGGTCGGCACCTATCTACAGATCGAAGGCTGTCCATTGCTCGAGGACCTCACCGGACTCGGACAGATCGGCGTCTGCGGACTTTTGGCCGTCCAGTTCAACAACAACCTCGCCAGCCTCGACGGCTTGGGACCCCTGCAGCAGATCACCGGGAGCAGCCTTATCCTGAACCACAACGGACAACTCGCCGACATCAGCGCCCTGCAGTTCCTGACCCATGTGCACGCCAATCTGCAGATCGAGTACTGCCCGCAGCTTGCCACCTTGACGGGTCTCGAAGCGTTGACGCATGTCGGCGGCGACTTGCGGCTCAACACGCTGCACTCGTTGACCGACGTCGACGCGCTGTCCAATCTGGTGCACGCCTGGGGCCATCTGCGCATCCAGAACTGCGTCCGTCTGGAGAGCGTGCAGGGGTTGTGGGGACTGCAGCCGAACCCCGCGACCGGTTACGTCTGCCGCAGCTTCTATATCGTGGGCAACGCGCAGGCCGGCACGCCGCCGTCGGGCCTGACCGACGCCAAGGCGGAGGAACTGCTGGCGATGATCGGCGGCGCGGCGATGGTGGAGGGAGAGATCACGATCGCGGACAACTGACCCGGATCGGCCGCGAATGCTCCGGGTCGCGCGACGCGGCACCCCCGGCGGCCCGGCGCCTTGAATCGCCCCGGCGATCGGCGTACCTTGTGGTGGCATCGGAATCGCCGAGCCTGAACCCGGGGGAGATGCCGCGTGCCGAGATCGTTAGCCCTGCGCCGCCTGGCGGCCGTGCTCTGGCTGTCGCCATGGTGCCTTGCCGGCTGCGCCGCGCGGGACGAAGGGCAGGTCGTGCAGGCGGTGCGCGGCGATCTGCCGCTGGTCGCCGTCGAGAGCGGTGAGATCGCGGCGCGGCGCTCGCAGCTCGTGCGGCCGCCCCAGGAGTGGGAAGGCGACCTTATCATCGTCCGCATGGTCCCCGAAGGCACCGTGGTCGCGCAGGGCGACACCGTGATCTGGCTCGACCCGAGCGCGCTCGAGCGCCGTCTCGTCGGGCTGTCCGACCGCCTGAGCACGCTCGCGACCGCGCGCCTGGGAGTCCTGGCGAACCAACACGCCCAACAGCAGGCGCTAGCCAATCGCGTCGAGACGGCGACGTTGAGCCGGCTGCAGGCGGAACTCCAGCAACAGAAGCTGCGTTTCGAATCTCCGAGCCGCCGGCAGGACGCCGAGCTCGCGCTCGAACGCGCGACGATCGCGCTGGCCGAAGCCCGCACGCAGCTCGCGGCCCAGGCGGTGCTGGACAGCCTCGAGCTGGCGAAGACCGATCTCGAGATCGCCGCCGCGCAGTCCGAGGAACGGGATCTTCGGCAGCGCATCGCTGCCATGGCGATCCGCGCGCCGCTGGCCGGCATGGTCGTCTACAACGAGCGGCGGGACCGCGACGGCCGGATGATCAAAGCCCGGGTCGGCGACGTGATCGATCCCTGGCAGCCGGTCGCGTCGATACCGGATCTTTCGGCCATGCAGGTCGAGTTCATGGTGCACGAGGTCGATCGTCACAAGTTCGCGGTGGGCCAGCCGGTGGTGGTCAAGCTGGAGGCTTATCCGGAAAGCGTCTTGGCGGGCGAAATCGCGGCGATCGCCGAGATGGCGGTCGAGACCGAACTCAACAGCAGCGTGCGTGGATTCGTCGCGCAGGCGCCGCTGGCGGAGTACGATCCGCGGCTGCGGCCCGGCATGAGCGCGGTCGTCGAGGTGACCGTCGGCCGGCTGGTCGACGCGGTGATCGTTCCGCGCGCGGCCCTGGCCGAGGTCGCCGAACAGATCGTGGTCTTT
>JAQULN010000367.1 GCA_028718575.1 Candidatus Krumholzibacteriia bacterium
CGCCGTCAGCTTCGAACTCGTGGGATTCGACCAGCACGGCGCCAGCCGCAGCCTGCCCGTCCAGGACGTCATCGCGGCCGCCGACGGCGACCGCGCCGCCACGACCCGCATCGTGCTCGACGAGACGAACAGCGACATCGTCGCGTTCCTGAACCATCTGCCGGTCGAGATCAGCCTCACCGGCAGTGTCGAGTTGGGCGGCGACGGCACAGTCGGCACGATCCACCGGGGCGACGAGGCTGTGGTCGCGTGGGAGATCACCTCGCCGGTCGAGGTGGTCATCGAATCGTCCCAGCTCTATGGCGACCCCAAGCTGTGGGAGCTCGACGACGACCTGCGCGACGCCATCGCCGACCACGCCGGCGCCGCCGCGGTCGACCTCTTGGTGATCAACCACCTGCCCGTCGGCGTCGAGGCCAGCTTGTTGATCGGACCCGACCCGGCCACGCTCAAGACCGAGCCTCTGCTCGTGATCGGGCCGGTGGTGATCGGCGCCGCCGCGGTCGACCCCGACGGTTACACGGTCAGCGCGCCGTTGGTCTGCCAGCCGCAGGTCTCGCTCACCGCGGCGCAGGCGCGGTTGCTGGCGACCGGCGATCTGCACACCCAACTCGCGATCGCTCTGCCGGCGACGGCCGGCAACCCGGTTCGGGTCATGACCACCGATTACATCACCGTCCAGGGACTCTGCTATCTGGACGTCGAAGTGTCCGCCGACCGCTAAGCGGTCGGGCGCGCGGACGAACCGATTCACCGCTGGAGGCGCGAACGATGTCGACCTTCCCTGGCAGCCGCAGCCGTCGCGATCACGGGCATCGCGATGATCGCCGCCATCGCGACACCCATCGCACGACGAGAGCCGCGCTGGCGATCGCCGCGGCATTGACCCTGCTCGCCGCGGGCCAGACGGTGGCAGCAGACGCCCGCGCGGTGGCCATGGGCGGCGCCCACACCGCGGCGGCGCGCGGTCTGGCGGCGGCCGCCGCCAACCCGGCGTGCCTGGCGTTCAGCCCAGGCTTCGCGATCGGCCTGGCGAGCGCCACGGTCGACGTCCACAACAACAGCTTCAGCCTGGCCCGTTACAACGACGTGTCGGGCCGCACGCTCACCGAGACCGACAAACAGCGCCTGTTGGCGGACATCCCGGCCGCCGGGTTCCGCCTGGACGCGGGCGCGGACGCAGGCGCCTTCGGCCTACAACGCGGCCGCTTCGCGCTGACCACGCGCGCGGTCGCCGCCGGTTGCGGCAGCCTCGATCGCGATGTCTTCGACCTCGTGCTCTTCGGCAACCACCCAGGCCAGACGGTCGACTTCGACGATACGTGGGGCGAGGGTTACGCCGTCGGCCGCGTCTCGCTGAGCTACGGGCAGCCGGTGTGGACAGGCGCCGCGGGCCGCGTCGCCGTGGGTCTGACCGCCAGCTACCTGCACGGCCTCTATGCCGTGCGCGTGGAGCAAGCATACGGACACGTGACCACTGATGCGACGGCTATCTCCGGCGAGGCGTTCCTGGCCGCCGTGACCGCCGAGGGCGGCGACGGCTACGGGTTGGATCTCGGCGCCGCCTGGCAGGCGCCCGGCGGCTGGACGGTCGGCCTGGTGCTGGACAACGCCGTGGCGCAAGTCAACTGGCGCGGCAAGATCGAGCGCACCGAGTACCGGGTGACCGCCGCAGCGCTGACCGTGCTGGACGACGACCTGTCCGAGGCGGTCGTCGACGCCGACACGACGTTCGCTGCGGCCGCGTTCACGACCGCGCTGCCGCGCACCGTGCGCCTGGGCGTCGCGCGCGACAACGGACGCTGGTCGGCGGCCGCCGACCTCGTCCAGGGATTCGCCGACGGACCGGGCACGAGCACGACCCCGCGGCTCAACCTGGGCGCCCAGTGGCGTCCGCTCGGCTGGCTCCTACCGCGGGCGGGGCTCTCGCTCGGCGGCGCCGTCGGCGGCGGCGCCGCCGGCGGCCTGGGGTGGCGGCTCGGCTGCTGGCAGATCGACGTGGCGGTGGCGTACCGCGGCGGCCTGCGCGGCACTGATGCGCGGGGTATCGGAGGCGGGATCACAACGGCGCTGGTGTTCTGAGTTCGCCGCCGGCGTCCCATTGCTCGTGCCGCGGCGCGAGTTGCCAGACCGCAGCGAACGTGTCGGCCAGGCGGGCCGCCAGCGCGTCGAGTTCCGCCTCGCTGAGCGGCGAACCGCGCAGGCGGGCGAGGTCGCACGTGGCCGCCAGCAGCCCCTCGCGATCGAGGCTGCCGCGCCGCTCCGGGCGCAGGCACGCGAGCAGATCTGCGTGGCGCGGTCCGGTCAAGAGCGATCCGTGCTGCAGGAACACCCCGTCTCCGCGCCGCTGAGCCGAGCCGACGATCTTGCGGCCCGCGATGCGGATCTCGTGCTGGCCGGCGCTCTTGAAGCAGACGGCCTGGCGCATCTCGCCGCGGTCTTCGCCGCCGGAGATCTCGGGCGCCAGTCCGAGCGCGCGCAGGAACGCCACGAGCGCCTCGTTGATCCGCTCATAACAGCTATGCAGGTTGGCGCCGAAGAGCGGCGAGGGGCTGGCACCGACCACGCAGTAGGTCAGCTCCTCCGCGTGTAGAATCGCGCGGCCGCCGGTCGGACGCTTGACCAGGTCGTAGCCGAGGCGCGCGACCGCTTCGGCGTCGAAATCGGAGGCGCGTTGGTGGAAGCCGTAGCTGACCGCAGACGGCCGCCAACGGTAGAGTCGCAGCACGGGCGGATCCTGCGGCCGTTGGCGCGCGAGCAACGCGGCGTCGCGCTGCATGTTGACGGTCCCGGGCAGGGGGCCGTCGAGGATCACCCGCAAGATCGCCATCGCGCACCTTCAGCAGTTGCAGGGACCGAGCCAGCGCAGGTCCGGTTGCCGCGCGGCCTGTGCCTCGTCGAGCCTGCCGACCGGTGTCGCATGGGGTGCCGTCTGCAAGAGTTCAGGCCGAGTCTCCGCCTCGCGCCGGATCTGCTCCAGGGCCGCCACGAAGTGGTCGAGGCTTTCGCGGGTCTCCGTTTCGGTGGGCTCGACCATGAACGCCTCTTCGACGATCAGGGGGAAGTACACCGTCGGCGCGTGCACGCCGAAGTCGAGCAGACGCTTGGCGATGTCCAAGGTGCGCACGCCGTAGGCTTCCTTCCAGGTGCGGCCGCTGGCCACGAACTCGTGCAAGCAACCTTCAGCATGGTCGACCGGCAGGAGCGGGCGCAGGCGCGCCAGCAGGTAATTGGCGTTGAGCACCGCCATGTCGCTGACCCGCTTCAGGCCGTCGCAACCCGCGCGCAGGATATAGGCGAGCGCGCGCAGGCAAACGCCGACGTTGCCCAGATAGGCGTGGATTGCCGGATCGTCGCCCGTCGGCATCCGCGTGAAGGCGTAGGCGCCGTCTTCCTCGACAATCCGCGGACCGGGCAGAAACGGCTCCAACTCCGCCGTCACGCAGATGGGGCCGGCGCCGGGACCGCCGCCGCCGTGCGGGCCGCTGAAGGTCTTGTGGGGGTTGTAGTGCATCATGTCGGCGCCGAAGTCGCCGGGGCGGGTGATGCCCAGGATGGCGTTCATGTTGGCCCC
>JAQULN010000368.1 GCA_028718575.1 Candidatus Krumholzibacteriia bacterium
GCCAGTCGACAAGGTGCAGCGTCGTCATGCGGCGTATGAAAGCATGGCCGGCGCGGCGGGGCAAGCACGGGCGTCGCCGGGGGCGCAGCGGCTGCCGCGCCGGCCGCGCTCTCTTGCGGCGCCCGCTGCCGCGCCGCTCAGTCCATCCGGTCGCAGACTGCCTGCGCGAAGCCCGAGCAACGAACCTCCACCACGTCGGTGCGGCCCTCGGCGCGCATCAACCGAGCCAAATCGTAGGTGACGTGGCGGTCTGCGATCGCCCGTTGCATTCCCCGCAGCACGAGGTCGGCGGCCTCGGGCCAGCCCAGATGCCGCAGCATCATCTCCGCCGAAAGGATGAGCGAGCCGGGATTCACCTTGTCCTGGCCGGTATATTTGGGCGCCGTGCCGTGCGTGGCCTCGAAGAGAGCCACCTCGTCGCTCAAATTGGCGCCGGGGCCGAGGCCGAGGCCGCCCACCAGCGCGATGGCCGCGTCCGAGAGGTAGTCGCCGTTGAGGTTCGGCGTCGCCAGCACCGAGTACTCGCCGGGGCGGGTCTGGATCTGCTGGAACACGCTGTCGGCGATGCGGTCGTTGAGCAGGATCTTGCCGGCCGGCAGCTTGCCCTCGTGGTGTTCCCAGAGCGCGGTCTCGGTCACGAAGCGGTCGCTGAACTCGCGGGCGGCAAGCGCATAGCCCCATTCGCAGAAGGCGCCCTCGGTGAACTTCATGATGTTCCCCTTGTGCACCAGGGTGACCACCGGCAGGTTCTGCTGGATGGCCCACATGAGCGCCTTACGGACCAGACGCTCGCTGCCGAACGCGGAGATCGGCTTGATGCCGATGCCGCTGTCGCTGCGGATCTGGCGGCCGGTCTTGCGGCCGATCAGTTCGATGACCTCGCCGGCGATTTCGCTGCCCCGCTCGAAGTCGAAACCGGCGTACACGTCTTCGGTGTTCTCGCGGAAGATGACCATGTTGACCTGGTCGGCGTATTTGTTGGGGCTGGGCACGCCGGCGAAGGCGCGGACCGGCCGGACGCAGGCGTAGAGGTCCAACTGCTGCCGCAGCCGGACGTTGATCGAGCGGAACCGTTCGGTGATGTCCTGTGGGCGACAGCCGTGGCGGGCGATAAGTTCCTCGCGGGATCCCTGCTTGCCCGTGGCCAGGCAGACGTGCGATTCGCCGCCGACAGGAGTGGTGAACGGTCCCTTGATCGCGACCTTCAGGTAGCCGATGGCAGCGACGGTCTCCGACGGCAGCTCGCTGCCGTAGCGGTGCAGACCCTCGAGGCCGGCGTAGAGCGGGCACCAGGCGATCCGGCGCCGGCCGCCGTAGGCGCGCGCCACCGCTGTGTCGATGACTGTTTGCATCGCCGGCGTGATGTCCAGGCCGATGCCGTCGCCTCGCAGCAGGCCGACGATGGGCTGGTTGCCCGGGACTAGTGTGCCGTTCTCGTGGTGGATGAGATCGCCGGCGGGGATTTCGACGTGTTGGAATTCCATCGGGAGACTCCTTGACGACGCGCGTCGCGGCTTGTTGGCGGGGCGGCCGCAAACCGAGAAGATAGAGCGGATTCGAGGCGGCGACCACCGGCGCGGGGCACGTCCGCGAACCCCCTTCCCGAAGACCGCCAGACCGGCTACAATCATGGGCGATATCGTCTCCCTGACACCGGCACCAACTCGGTATGAGCCGCAGGTTTCGTGATGTTCGCATCGTCTCGCCCTGATATCCTACCGAAATACTGGCTTGTGTTCCTGCTCGCGGGCGGCGCGGTTTTGTATCTGCTGACCCGCCAGCACGTCTTCACCATCGACAGTCTCTACTACCTCTGGGGCGTCGAGCACGCGGACTGGCGGAATCTGCTGCACCCGCACCACCTGCTGCAGGAACTCGCGCTGCGCGGCTGGTGGCGTCTCTGGCAGGGATTCGGCTGGACCGGCGGTGCGATCCTGCCGATTCAAGTCGGCAATGTCCTGGTCACGTTGGCGTTTCTCGCCCTGGCGGCGCGCCTGCTCGATACCGTTCTGCAGGACCGGCGATGGGTCGTTCAATGGTGGCTGCTACTGGCGTTCAGCTACCTCGTCTGGCATCAAGCCACGCAGGCCGAGGGATTGCCGCTGTTTTCGGTCGGCGCGGTCGCCTGTCTGCTCTGGGCGGCGCGTCTTCCCTTGCGCGGCGCTGCGAATCCGCCGACCGGCCGCACCGCGCTGGCCTTGGCCGGACTCGTCGCTTTTGCCGTCCTGGTCCATCAGTCACTCGTGTTATGGGCGCCGCTCTTGGCCGCGATGTTGGCCCGGGAAGCGCCTGCGGGCCGCCGCCTACAACTGGCCGGACTTGCCCTCGGCGCCGCCGGCGGCCTGGTCCTGAGCTGTTATCTCGCCGCCGCATTCCTGGTGCACGGCAGCCTGTCGCCGCCGCTGCTCGCGCAGTGGTTCACGACGTACAGCCGCGAATTCGCCGGGCGCTGCGGCTCGCTGGCCCTGCTCTGTTCTATCGACATCTTCCGCGGCTCGAGCGCCGCGTTTCTGTCGGGTTCGCCGCTCAAACCCTATGTCTTCGGCGACAAGGCCCTCGATCCGCTGCTGGTCGTCCGCCTCCTGCCGTTTGGGCTGCTGGGTTTCGTGCTGCTGTCCGGCTTGCTCAAGCTGCCGTCGGCATACCGGCGGCGCGACGGCGCCGAGCGGCGCCTGGTTCTTTACCTGGCCTTGCTCGCGCTGGTAAGTGCGTTGTTCGCCGGTTGGTGGGAGCCGGGCAATCGCAAGTTTTGGGCACCGATCCTGCCCGCCCTCGTCGCCCTGGCGGCGCTCGGCTGGCAGGCATGGTCCAGTAGCGGTACGCGGCCCAGACCGATTCTCTTGGGCCGCCCGCAGCTTGGCTGGCTTCTTGTCGGCGTGCTGTTCGCCCATAATCTGTTCGGCAGTATCTGGCCTTGCCACAGACTGCGCGACGACCGGCAGCCGCTCTTGGTGTACCTGACGCAGCAAACCAGTCCGCGCGACACCGTGATCCTGCCGGAGGGACGAACCTGGCAGTGCGCCGTCTATTTCCAGCCCGAATTGCCGGTCCACGGCATTCCCGGACCATGGTCGAATCGCGACGACCTTGAGCACGCCGTCTTTCGCCGCGCGGTGGCTTCGGCCCGCGAAAGCCTGCGTGACGGCCATACGTTGCTGATCAGCGCTTGCCAGTGGCCGCGTGTCCGGGCCGAACTCGCGCCGGACCTCGGGCGACTGCCGGCGCCGGTGCCGGTGATGAAATTCGTGGACCTCGACCAGGGATTGCCTGAGCAACAGCTCCTGGCGGTCCGGATGCCGCCTCCCGGCGCGAGTTCGGCGGGAATGCTCCGCTAGCCCGGATTATTCATGCCGAGCTGCGAGCCGCCGCCAGCACGGCGTCCACGGCGGCGAGCGCCTGCTCCACCGCCGCCTGATCGGGCAAACCGGCCTGGGCCGTATTGGGCTTGCCGCCGCCGCGACCGCCGGCACGGGCGGCCAGGTTCTTGACCAGGTTGCCAGCGTGCAGGATCCCCTGCGCCACGAGGTCCGGGGTCAAGGTGACCAGCAGCGCTCCCTTGCCGTCCCAGA
>JAQULN010000369.1 GCA_028718575.1 Candidatus Krumholzibacteriia bacterium
GCTCTGGAGAACAGCGCCGCCGCGGGGGCCGGCGCAACGGGCGGCGACGAGGAACTGGCCGCATGGACCGAAGCCGGCCTGGACCACCTCGCGCGTCAGCAGGAGCAAGCGCTCGGCGACAATCTGCAGCGACGCCTGCAACGGCGACTAGCCGCGGCTGAGCGCCTGATCGCGAACCTGTCCGCCGACCTCGCGCGCGCCGACAATGGCGCGCAGTTTCGCCGCGACGCCGAAACGCTGGCAGCCAATCTGCACGCAGTCCCGCGCGGCGCGGATGTGTGGACGGGCGTCGATCCGCACGACGGTTCCGAACGCACACTCGCGCTGGATCCGGCGGTGAGCCCAGCCAAGAATCTGGACCGCTTCTTCCGGCTGGCGCGCAAGGCGGAACGCGGGCGCGGGTTGATCGCCGAACGCCTGGCCGCGACCACGGTCGACCGCGCCGCGTTGACAGCCACCGCCGAGGAACTCGCGCGGCTGGGCAGCCGCGCCGCCGGCCCCGCCGCCGCGCAACCGCTGGCGCGCCTGGCGTCCCTGCTCGCCTTTCAGCAATCGCACCAGGATCAACTAGCTGACGCGGCGCCCGATTCGACCGGCCCCTCCGGTCGCTCGCCTGATCAGCCCGCGCGTCCGTTCCGGCGCTTCGTCATCGCGGGCCGCTGGGAGGTCTGGGTCGGCCGCAACAGCCGGGAGAACGACGAGCTCACGCATCGCGCGAGCAGCCCGCGCGATCTCTGGTTCCACGCGCAAGGCGTCGAGGGCAGCCACGTCGTGCTGCGCACGCTGGGCAAACCCGAAGCCGTGCCGCGCCACGTCCGCGAGCAGGCCGCCGCGCTGGCGGCCGCGTTCAGCAAGGCGCGCCACAGCAGCCTCGTGCCGGTGCTCTGGACCGAGCGCCGTTACGTGCGGAGGCCGCGCGGCTCGGCCCCGGGCATCGCGGTGTGCTTGCGCGCGGAGAGTCTGTTCGTGGCGCCGGGCGTGCCGGCCGGCGTGGAGCCGGTGTAGTTGGCGATCGGGTCAGTCGGGGAAGCGCTGCCGCACGAGTTCCAGCTCGGAAGAATCCTGCAGAAACACGTCGACCAGATCGGGATCGAAGTGGCTGCCGGCCAGGCCGGCGACCTGTGCCAGCGTCTCGTCGCGCGTCCAGGCCGACTTGTAGACCCGCTTGCTGGTGAGCGCGTCGTAGACGTCGGCCAGCGCCACGATCCTGGCGCACAGAGGGATCTCGGTGCCGGCCAAACCGCTCGGATAACCGCCGCCGTCCCAACGTTCGTGGTGGGCGAGTGCGATCTGCGTGCCGACCTCGAGCATCGGGAACGCGCCGTGGGCGGCCATCAGATCCTGGAGGATGTCCGCGCCCAGGCGGGCGTGGGTGCGCATGATCAGGAACTCGTCCTCGTCGAGCCGCCCCGGTTTCAACAGGATCCGATCGGGGATGCCAACCTTGCCGATGTCGTGCAATGCGGCCGCGCGCGTCAACGTGGCGATCCACTCCTCGGTCACCACATGCAGATAGCTCGGCCGTCCGAGCAGCCGTTGAGCCAGGATCTGCGAGTAGGCGCAGATGCGGTCGAGGTGGCCGCCGATGTCGCCACCGCGCGACTCGGCCAGACGCGCCATGCCATGGATGACCGCGTCGCGGCTGGCCGAAAGTTGCCGGATCAGGCGGTAGTTCTCGATCTGGTAGGCCATCTGATCAACCAGCATGCCGGCCAGGTCGATCTCTTCGCCGGTGAAGCCGCCGGCGGCGCGGCGCGCGAACTCGAAGACGCCGACAGGACCCTCGCGCCCCATGATCGGCAGGGCGAGCAGGCTGCGGCAGCCCGGCAACAGCGGACTGGCGCCGCGCATGGCCAGGACGTCGGGGACATGGATCAGGTACTCTTCCTGGAAAGCCTGCACCGCGGGCCGCTGGATCTCGCTCAACGCCAGCCGGCCGTGTTCCAACGGCATCTCGATGTCCTTGCCCGCCAGGCCGACCAGGTCCAACTGGTCTGCCGTCGCGGTCAGCAGGAAGAGGCCGCAGATATCGGTGTTCATGACACGGCGGACGCCCTGCACCATCTCGTTGTACACGGGCCGATCCGCTTCCATGCAGATCAGGCGCGCGTTCAGCGAGCTGAGCGCTCGCAACTGCTGGGAGAACCGCGCCAGGTTCGGCGTCTTGGCCGGAGCTTCGGCGGCCAGCAGCGCCGCCTCGTTGCGCCTGGTCAACAATTCAGGCAGTTGATCGCGAAGGATAACGTCCATGCATTCCCCACTCGACCGCAGGCATGTCCTGCGGCCACCCCTCGCCACGGCTTCGTATGGAGCGGCCGGGCGCCTGTCGCCGTCGATATCGGAAGAAGCTTCGGCCGGAAACGGCGAAACCTGATCGGATTATTGCGGCAGCCCCCGCAAGCGGGCGATCTCGTCCCGCAGGACTTGCTCGAGGTCGTCCTTGTCGATGTTGCGGTGCAGTTCGCCCTGCCGGTAGATCGCCACCTTGCTCTTGCCGGCGGCGATCCCCAGGTCGGCGCTCTTGGCCTCGCCGGGGCCGTTGACGATGCAGCCCATCACCGAAATGACCTTGTCCGGCGGCAGCTCCTTGGCCAACTCTTCGACCATCGCCGCCAGGCGCATCACGTCCACCTCCACCCGCCCGCAGGTGGGGCAGGCCACCACGCGCGCATAGCCCGCGCGCAGCCCCAGCGCCTGCAGCATGTGGAAGGCGGCCTTGACCTCCTCGACCGGATCGGCCGCCAGGCTGATGCGCAGGGTGTCGCCGATCCCCTCGCTCAACAGCACGCCGAGGGTCGCGGTGCTGCGCGCCGTGCCCGCCTGCAGGGTGCCGGCTTCGGTGACGCCCAGGTGTTGGGGCACGTCGCTGACCCGGCTGAAGCGCCGGCAGGCTTCGATGACCTCGTGCGGTTCGCTGCTCTTGAGGCTGACCACCACGTCGAAGAAGCCCACCGCCGCCAGGACCTCCAACTCGTCCAGCGCGCTCTGAACGAGGGCGCCCGCCGGGTCGATCTGGCGCAGCTCGCGGTAACGCTTGTGCAAACTGCCGCGGTTGACCCCGACGCGGATGGGCACGCCGCGGTCGGCGGCGGCCAGCGCCACCTCGCGGACCTTGTCACGGCCGCCGATGTTGCCGGGGTTGATGCGCAGCTTGGTGATGCCCGCATGCAAGGCCGCCAGCGCCATCTTGTGGTCGTAGTGGATGTCCGCGACCAGCGGCATGTTCGCCTCGCGCACGATCCGCGGCAGCGCCGCGGCCGCCGCGTCGTCGTTGACCGTGACGCGCACGATGTCGGCGCCCGCAGAAGCCAGCTCGCGGATCTGCTGCAGTGTGGCCTCGGCGTCGCCGGTGCGGGTGCAGGTCATCGACTGCACCGCTACCGGCGCCTGGCCGCCGATCTGCACGCGGCCGACCTGCACCGCGCGGGTGGGCCGGCGCGGCCGGCAGGTCGGCTGCCGCTCGCCGGTGTCCTTGGGGATGAATGTCGCGTCGTCGGTCATCGCCAAACGGCTCACTCCTGCAACGACGGTCCCGCCACGCGCGCGTCGCCGGTGCGCGACGTGCGG
>JAQULN010000370.1 GCA_028718575.1 Candidatus Krumholzibacteriia bacterium
ACGGTGCCCGCAATCAGCGCCGAGACGGGCGGCGAACCTGCGCCAGCACCGTAGCCAGCGCCGGGATGATCTCGGCCTGCGTGAAGCGCCGCAGGGGGGCGGGCCAGTCGTCGGCCGCTGCGGAGGGCGGCGGCGGGCATTGAAACGCGAGGCGATCCAGCGCCGCCACCACGTCCTGGGGATCGTCGCTGCTGACGACCGCGCCCGCACCGGCGCCCTCGATGGCCTGGGCCGCTTCCCCGCACACCGTGTACGCCAGGATCGGCGTCCGGCAGGCGAGGTACTCGTAGAGTTTCGACGGCATCCAGCCCGCCGGCGTCAAGGACGTGTTGCCCATCGCCAGCAACAGGATGTGTGAGCCCCGGCAGCGCGCGATGGCCTCGGCGTGCGGCACGAACCCAGACAGTTCGGTCAGGTCGAGCAGTCCAAGGCGCGCGAGCGAGGCGCGCACCGCACCGTCGATCTGCCCGATGAACTGGAGCCGCACCTGGCGGCGCCGGGCGGGGTCCAGGGCCAGCCAGTTCCGCAAGCCCACGAATACTGGTTCCGGCTGGACGTAGCTGTACAGCGACCCCAGATGGGTGATCGTGAAGATATCGTTCCGCTGCGGCGGCGGTCCATCGAACTTGGCCTCGTCGAAGCCGTTGAACATGGTCGCGAAATCGCCGGCGGGCCTCGCGGCGAAGCGGTCGCGCATGATCGCCGTGTAGCGGTCCGAGGACGACAGGACAGCCGCGGCGTTCTTGAGCAGCCGGTTTTCGAGCCAGCGCTCGAAGCGCTGGCGCCACGGGGCGACCGGTCCGCGGTCGATGTCGGTCCAGGGATCGCGGTAATCCGCCACCCAGGGGATCCGGGTCAAGGCGCCGAGCACGTGGCCGACGATCAGCGCCGACCAGGGTGGAACCGTAACCAGGATCACGTCGGGTCGGTGTCGGCGGACAATGCGCAAACCGGCCGCCACCGCGAACCCGACCCAGCCGAGCTGCGCGTCCGGCGTACTCAATAGGTCCAGGAGCAGTTTCTTGAACCGCGACGGCGGTCGTTTGGCCGGTGCCGCGCCGGGTTCGACGCCGAGTTTGTCGTTGCCCGGCTCTTCGCCAGTTTGGCGGGCGCCGGCGCGCGGACGCCGTTGCAACAACCGGATCGGTTCCCAGGATCGGGTCCGGTAGACGGGAACCCCGGCCGGGATTTCGTCCAGGAGGCTGTGGTCAGTGAGTTGGCCGGTTTGCCTGGCACTCAGGACGATGGGTTGCCAGTCGGTCAAGCGTGGCAAGTACTTGACCATGCGCAGCGGTCGCTGGGCGCCGACGACACTGTTGGGCGGGAAGGCGTAGGCGACGATGAGCACCGATGGTTTTTGCATGTTTGGTTTCGTTTCCTGGCGTACGATTGGCGCCGGCCTTTCAAGCAGGCGGCCTCGGCCCGATAGATAGAAGAACCCGCCGCCTGTTGCCAGCGGAATTCTCGTTAGCAGGGGATCGCCAAGCCGATAGAAACCCGGCGGCGGCCCCCGCCGTGGCTGAATCGGACGGGTCGTGCTACCATGGCGGCCGTTTGTCGTATGGGCTGCGGTGCGGTTTATGCAACGCTCCAGGCCAACCTAGGGAGTTCTGAATCCATGAGTGCCGCCCTGATGGCCAAGACCGCGTTCCTTGTGCAATCCCTCTGGGAGCGCAACCATGTGCCTGCGGAGTTGCGGCGCCTCGAGGCGAGCCAGTGGTGGAGCCCCGCGGCCGTCGCCGAATACCAGGACCAGCGCCTGCAAGCGCTGTTGCGGCACACGCTCGCGCGCAACCCCCATTACCAGCGTTTCTGGCGGGAGCACGGCGCTGACCCAGCTCAGGTGCGGACGGTCGCCGACCTGGTCAAGCTGCCGGTCGTCACCAAGGAACACATCCAGAACCACTGGCGCGACATGATCTGCGAGGGGTTCAAGGAGCGCGACATCGTGCTGGATCGCACTGGCGGCTCCTCGGGCAAGCCGCTCCAGTTCGCGATGGACCGCCGCCGCTACTTCTCGCGCGTGGCCGGCGCCTACCGCCACGACCGCTGGGCGGGCTGGGATTTCGGCTGCCGCGTCGCCTACATCTGGGGACATCCACAGGCCTTCTTGCACGCGCCGAATTGGCGCAAGCGCTGGCGCAACCGGCTGCTCGACCGGCGCATCGTGCTCGACTCGTCGAGCCTGACTCCCGAGACCATGCTGGGATTCGTGAATGCTCTGCAGCGCCACCGGCCGCGCGTGCTGCTCGGCTACGCCAACAGCGTCTACATTTTCGCGCGTTTTCTACTGGCCCGCGGTCACGACGGCTTGCCGCCGCTGGCCGGTGTGGTCACCTCGGCGGAGGTCCTCGGCCAGGAACGCCGGCAGGTGATCGAAGCGTGTTTCGGCTGCCGCGTCTTCGACCGCTACGGGTCGCGCGAGACGGGGATCATCGGCTCCGAGTGCGACGAACACGATGGCCTGCATCTCTGCTCGGAGCATCTGGTGGTCGAGATCGAGCGCGACGGAGCGCCGGTAGCGCCGGGCGAACCCGGTCGCATCTTGATCACCGATCTTTCGAACTACGGCATGCCGATGATCCGCTACCGGATCGAGGACATGGGCGTGCCCCTGGCGGGAGCGTGCCGCTGCGGGCGCGGTCTGGTGCGCCTGGGCATGGCGGCCGGACGCGAGACCGATTTCCTGGTCACCCCCGAGGGCAAGCTCGTCTCCGGCGCCGCGCTCACGATCTACCTCATCGCGCGGGCGCCCGGGGTCAGGCAGGCGCAGCTCCTGCAAGAGCGGCCCGGCGCGGTGACGTTGCGGGTGGTGGCCGGTCCGGAGTACGGTCCCGAGACCGAGGCGTTCTTCGCGCGGCAGGTTCCCGAGTTCCTGGGCCGGCAGATGACCTGGCAGGTGGAACTGGTGGACGCGATCGCGCCGCTGCCGTCGGGCAAGCACGCATTTTGCGTCTCGCGGGTCGATCCGGCGCGGGCCTTCTAGCCCCGGATGTTGTCAGGTGGGATCGGTCGGCGGCGCGGGCGCGGGCTGCGGTGTCGAGATTGACGGCGGGTACGGATGCTGAATGTAGAAGCGGCTGCCGGACGTGCTGATGGTCTTGGCGGGAATCCCAACCACGACGGCGTCGGGTTCGGTATCTCGGGTGACCACCGCGTTGGCGCCCACAGCGGTGCCGTCGGCGACATGGATCGGGCCGATGATCTTGGCACCGGGCGCGATGTACACGCGGTCGCCGAGGCGCGGCGAGCCGATCTGTTCTCCCCGGCGGGCCAGGCCGATGGTCACGCCCTGCGACAGATTGCAGTTGCTGCCCATAACGACGTTCGCATTCAGCACGATCTGTCCGAAATGTCCAATGTACAGCCCGGGCCCGATCCGGCAGTCTGCCGGAATGGAGATGCCGGTGCAGGTTTCCACGATCTTCCAGTAGATGAAGTACAGCGCGCTGCAGAGCTGGCGCAGGCCCGGCGGCGGGCGGTGGTCGGCCAACCAGCGCCCGCAACGGTAGCAGACCACAGCCGCGAAACCCTGGCTGAATAGCAGAT
>JAQULN010000371.1 GCA_028718575.1 Candidatus Krumholzibacteriia bacterium
TTCCGAGACGCGGCTGTTATCGGTGGAAACGGTCCGGGTTCCGCGTGAGTTCTTCGCACCGCCCGCCGGTTACCAGCCTGCATCCGCGGACGACCTCCGGAACTGACCAGAACGCCCCGGAATCGCCGATGGCAAACGAGTGCACCCGTTTCCGCCGAGATTGCCCCTTTCTCCGGCCTGGCGTCTTGTGGTAAAATACTAGAAATTTCCTATCCGTTCTCCGGTGATCGCCGATGGTCTCTGGCGGAGACCGCATTTCGACCTGGGAGCCGCGATGCGCTTACCGAGCAATCCTACTGAGAGCCGCGCGCCGACGAAGGCGCTGCGCGTCACGGCGAACCGAACGCCGACCTCGGTCGCGACGGCGGTCTTGTTGGTCGCCCTCGCTGTCCTGGCGCCCGGCCGTGCGACCGCGGACGAACCAGCCCTCCGCTGGATCGACCGTTACGACGGCGCCGGCCACCAGCTCGACGAAGGCATCGCGGTGCTCTTCGATGCGAACGGGCATCCCGTCCTGGGCGGCGTCCGCACGACGACCGCGAATGTCACCGACATCTTCGTGCGCAAGCTGGATCTTCTCAGCGGCGAGCTGATCTGGAGCTACGTCCTGCACGACGCCGGCGGCAACAACATGGTGCTGGCCGACATGGTCCGCGATCAACGAGGCGATATCCTGGTCGCCGGGTATCTCAGCGCCTGCGACGGCTGAGGCGGCGGGGGCGACGACATCGCCGTCCTGCGGGTGGACGGCGAGACCGGGCAGTTGGTCTGGTCCAATAACTACTCGACACTTTACAACGAGCGTTCAGCGGCCGCGGCTTGCGATCAGGCAGGCAATCTCTATCTGATCGGACGCGCGTTCTCCGGCAGCAACTACGACATCATCGTCCAGAAGTACCGCGAGCACGACGGCGACCTGGCCTGGACCCGCCACATCGCGGGCGAAGCCGGCCTGGACGACATCGGCTGGGACATCGCCGTAAACAGCCAGGGCCGGCCCGTGGTCTGCGGCCTGATAGGCACGAGTGCGGCAGACGCCGACGCAGTCACCGTGGTCCTGGATTCCGCCGACGGCGCCACCATCTGGCGCCGCGATCTGCCCGGGGCGGTCTACAACATCGAAGTCCAGGGAGGCTGGGTCGGCGTCGCCGACAACGACGACGTCATCCTGGGCACCCGCACGTGGGAAAGCACCACCGGTTTCGATCTCGTGCTGCGCCGCTACGCCGCCGCCGACGGCGCCGACGTGTGGAGCTGGCGCTGGAACAGCGGCGGGTTCGCGGCCGACGACCCGCGCGCCATGGTCCTGGATCCGGCCGGCGACGTGCTGATGGCGGGCGTTTCGAGCAGCAAGTATCTGGTGATCAAGTTCTCCGCGGTCGACGGGGCGCCGCTGTGGCACAGCACGTACACGGGCCCGCCGAATTGGTACAACACGGCGACCTGCTTGACCGTCGCGGCCGACGGAACCGTCGTTGCGAGCGGGTTCAGCGACGGCGCCGGCACGGGCTGGGACGTGGCGACCATCGGTCTGGCGCTCGACACTGGCAGCCTGCGCTGGGTGCATCGGTTCGACGGCGAGAACCAGAGCGACGAGGCCCGCGCCATCGCCGCCAGTGAGCAAGGTGACGTCGCGGTGACTGGCTACTGCTACGGTTACACGACCGGCAACGATTTCCTCTCGCTGTTGCTGGGGCTGGGCACGGCCACGGCTGTTTCGCCGGACGCGACCCCGCGCCTTGCCGCGCTGACGGGAGCCTGGCCGAATCCGTTCAACCCCCGCGTCACCCTCGCTTACGCGGTGCCCGCCGACGGCCCGCTGCGCTTGACCATCCACGACGTCCGCGGCCGCCTGGTCGCCATCTTGGCAGACGGCTTCCAACTCGCTGGCAACCATGCAATCGTCTGGCACGGCGATGACCGCGGCGGCCGGCCGGCGCCGTCGGGCACCTACCTCGCCGTACTCCAGAGCGGCGACTCGCGCGCGAGTTGCAAACTGTTGCTGAACCGCTGACCCGCCGGTCATCGAGCGTATCCGGACCCACATTGGCGAACCAGCCGAGCCGCGGGCCGGTCTGTTCGCGCGCTTCACAAAATCGCGCTCGGCGGCCCGAATTCGGACCACGCGAGGTTGTCGACGCCCGCCTTCACGCTGCGAGTCTTGAAACTGAATGACCGAGGTGGTAGACTCAACTCGTAATTAAGGCACGTCACGCCGCGGAACGAGGCGATTACACTTCAACTGAATATCCCCTGCCGGATCGTTACAACAACGATCTCTTGACAAAGGAAGTCCCGTCATGAGGTCCACAATCGTTGGTGCGCTGATCAAATTGGCGGCCTTGACCTCCGCGGCAAGCGCACAACCGTCGTTAGCCTCGCTTTGGCCCAACGACAATGGCATGCGATGGGAGTTCGATTACTCCTACGAAGAGGCGGAAATGCCGCCGAATTATGCAGGGCATTCCTTCACGTCTTCCGCTTTCCTGCACTTGGATGGCACACATCAGATCCCCGGTGGCCTGGCGCAGGTGCTCCGCGGCGAGCACGGCGAGGCGCCGGGGCGCGCCACGGACGCTCCGCCTGCGCTGACGGCGCTATGGCGAGCTATCTGGCGGGCGCGCCCAGATCTGCGCGACCGTATCGTTGCGCGCTACGGCGCGGCGCGCCAGGACGGCATCTGGCGGCCGCTCTTGCTGCATCCCGGCTACTTCGTAAAAACCGAACAGATCATCGAAATGTGGCAGGACGAATGGGATCACCCGACGTGGACCTATCTCGAGAACGACATCACCGTCGGCGCGTCATTCGTGCACCAGTTGTTACCCGAATTCGCCGACGACATCTTCCTGTACGGAACGGTGGCCGCGATCGACGCCACCGTGTCGACCAACGCCGGCGTGTTCACCGACGCCGTGCGGATGGACTACGTGATCGACATGGGCTGGCGAGTCGCGATGAACGATCAGGGCGATGCCGTCGGCCGGTCTCGCAGCGAAGTGGCCGGATACATGCACTACGGCCCCCAAGTCGGCCCGCTGGACATGCTCGAGGAGTTCTTCCCTTTCGCGGAGATCGATTGGGGACCCGTGGAGTGGCAGGAGTGGCTAGGCGTTCCCGTGGAGACCCAGACGCTTTCGTTGACGAGCATGCCCGTGGCCAGCCGCACCGTTACCTGGAGCGCTGTCAAGCGGTTGTTCGAGTAGCTGGGCGGCGATCTGGTGTCGTTCCTGCCGGGGACCGTGATCGCCGGCAGGACCGCGGCGCGGCGCCCGCCAGCAGACACTCGAGGGCCAGGTAAGATACGACGCCGCGGCCTGCGCTGGCTGCATCGGCGCGGCCGCTTCGACCAGGTCTCTGCGCCGAACGCCGTCGTTACTGACAGCGACACCTTGATCCGTCGCTTCCCTGATTCAGTACTGACGTAATCGTTTACAATCTCCGTTGAACCGGTACCAAAGAATGGGCCCCCCACGTTCGTGGGGGGCCTTCATGCGAACCAGTTGCGAACAAGTCGAGGCAGCTTAGCGATACATCGCCTTGACG
>JAQULN010000372.1 GCA_028718575.1 Candidatus Krumholzibacteriia bacterium
GCCACGCCGAGGTAGAGCCCCTCGGGCTGGTGCACGACGACCAGCGGCCCCTGTCGTGCCGCCGCCAGCAGCGTCTGGGCCTCGCAGGCGTCGAGGTCGCTCAGCGTCTCGTCCAGCAGCAGCTCGCCATCCGGCCCGAAGACCATGCCCTGGCGCCGCGCGTGCGGTCCGACCGGCCGCTCCCCGGCGAGCCGGCCTGCCAGTAGCTCGGCCAGGTAATCGCTCCCCGCCAGCGCGCGGCCCTGTTCGGCCAATAAGCCGCGCAACTGGCCGAGCGCGGTGATCAAACCGTCGCGGGTCCGCTCGCGAGCCTCCTGATCGATGCGCTGGAAGGTTTGGCGATCGGCCAGGCTGCCCGCAACCGCCAAGAGAACCACGCCGATGATCAGATACCCCAGCAGGAATCGGCCCTGGAATCCTGGCTGCCAGCGCCGGGGGCGGCGCAGCAAGGCCGTCAACACCAACCAAAGTCCCAACAGCAGGGCGTTCAAGAGGAGCAACCGTCCGACATCCAGCAGCACTTCGACCGCGCCGCGCTGCTGCAAGCCCAACAGGAACCCCTCGCCTTCGCTCATGGCGAGGTCCACCGGCAGCGGTGCCCAGCGGCAGAGCCACTGGTTGCCGTCGAGGTCGATCACGGCCGCGTCGCGATCGCCCGACCGCAGCGCGGCGATCGCCTGCTCGGCGGGCGGCGAGGGCAGTTCGCGAAAACCGACGTCGAGCCAACCGTGCCGGTCGCCGCGCAAGAGGAGCCACGGTCGATCGACCTCCAGGCGCGGCTGATAGCCTCTGGCGCGAACGCCTTGCACGCCGGCCAACCCGCTGGCCACCGTCGCCAGACGCCGCGACTGCACCGGCAACTCCACGCGCAACCAGCCGCGGCCTTCGCCGCGCGGGATCTCGCCGCGCAGGACCCGCTCCCAGCCGGTGGGATAGAACCGTTCTTCGTCCTGGACCACCACGCCGCGCCGGCCGGCCTGCAACTCGCCGGTTTCGTCCAGGCTCTGCCACGGACTGCGCGCGCTGATTTCGTAGCTGAAGTCCCGCAGGAATCCAGTGGCGTAAAGCGACGTCGTCACGCCCTCGGCATCTAGCACCTCGACCAGACACGGCAGGCCGAGGTCTCGGATCGCCGATCGGCTCCACAGCCTGTACGCCGGCGCCTCGCGGCGCAAGGCTCCCCGCGCGCCGCCGGTCGCGGCCGGATCGTCATCGACGGTGTCGTGCGCGGCCATTTCGCTCAGGACGTCCTCGAGTAGAAAACTCACCCAGTCGTCCTGGGGTTGGACGATCTGGTCGGCCCGGCGCGCCAGCCAGTCGCGTTCGGCCTGGCCGTAGGCGTAGGACAGCACGGTGTAGTTGAACAGGACGACCAGTAACAGCCCCAGCGCCAGCCAGTAGGGCCTGGCCCGACCGGTCAACCCGGAGGGCATCCTGCCCCACAGCCGAACGGCGAGCAGCACCACGATCCCACCGCCGCTGAGCGAGAACAGCAAGATCACCGCGTGGAGGGCCCAGAACGTCCACGCGTCCAACGGCACATGCAGTCCGATGAGGCGGGCGTTGGCGTTGGCGGCCAGTTCCAGCCAGAGGCGTGCGAGTCCGACCGCGACACCCACCGCGACCGGCACGACCAATAACAGACGCCAGCGCCGGCGCGAGTTGCTACTCAGGTCTCGGTCCCGGTCTCGGTCCCGATCTCGGCCACTGTTGCCGTGCGCGGGTATGTCGTCGCTCGCCGCCGGGCGCCAGCGGCGCCAGAGCCAAGTGACCGTCCCCGCCGTCAGCACGGCCGTCAGCAGGGCGTCGGCCCCGGAGGCGAGCCAACCGCCGCCGAACGTCGTCGCGAAGTAGGCGGGATCCAACAGACTGGCCGGGTGGTCCGGCGCGGCAGGTAGACGCTCCGCGGGAACGACGGCGGCAAGCCAGCGGGTCAGATCCGCCCGCGCCCAGAGGCTGCGCACCAGCCAGGCCGCGATCCAGAAACCAGCCGCGCCGCCGCCGGACGTCGCCCAGGCCAAGATCGCCAACCCCAATAGCAGACTGCGCAAGGTCCTGAGCTGAGCCTGACTGCGCTCCTGCTGCAACGACCGCGGCGGCACCTGGACCGTCAGCCGCAGCCGCGTCTGGACGCCGTGCTCAGCGGCCGGCCCGAGCACGACATCTTCGACCACGCGCAAACCGCGGTGGGCGTCGCCCCACCCGCGCCGGCCGGGCGACCGGGCATCGCGCACGACGGTGCGCTCGACCGGCTCGGCGGCAGGCCGCGATACGTTCGCCAGCGACGAAACGGCGGCCAGCCGCAATTGGCACTCGAGGGTGAGCTGATCCACGCCGGGCACCGCGGCGGCGACCTGCGTCACCCACCACTGGTCGTCGTGGAACAAGCCCGGCGCGTCGTCCGGCGCGTCGCCCGGTGCTGCGTCCAAGCTCGGCATCACGGGTCCGGCCCAACCCAGCCGCTCGCCGCCGCGCCACACGGTCATCGCCAGACTGTCCAAGGGACTACGGCCGTGCTCTGACCACCAGCGTTGGGTCCATCGCCGGCAGATCTCGAAGGGGTCCTGCTCATCGATCGCCGCCGATGGTATCGCCGCGGCGGCCGCAGCGGCGAACGCGCCGAGCGCCGCCTGGCGAGCCACGGCGTGCGAAACCGCCGCGTCCAGTCGTTCGTGGGCCCAGCGTTCGTGTCGCTCGGCCCAGGCGGCATCCGCGACCGGCCTCAGGGGCAGCGACGCGATCGCTGTCGCCACCAGCAGCAGCATGATCGCCGCGGTGATCCACCACCCCCCGCGCCGGCGGTTGCGGCGCCAGGCGACAACCGCGGCGGCCGCTGTCCCCACCAGCACGGCGACCAGGAACCAGACGCCCAGATCATGGCGCCCGCGCACCATCGGGTCGCTGCAAACCAAAGCCACAAGCAACGCGATACCGGAGACCACCGTGAGCGACCGGGAACTGGGGCGCCACATCGAGCCGGGTCCTTTCGGGAGATCAACCGCCGCGCAACGAGGTGAGTTCGGTCACCCGCCAGCGGCCGTCAGCGCGAACGAGGGTCAGCATGAGGCGCTGGCTGCCCGGGCGCCCATTGTCGGCGCGCTCCCAGCGCCAGGCGACCACCGCATGCAGTCGCTCGCCGCCTGCGAGCTGATGCTTGACGAACTCGAATCGCACGGTGCGGCGCTGCCGAAAGAGGTTCTTGAAGTAATAGTGCGTCTGGGCCGGAGTCATCAGGCGTGAACGATCCTCCTGCGGCGCCAAGCCGATGTTCACACCGTCAGGATGCATGAGCGTGGCCAGGGTTTCGTGATCGCCGGCCTCGAACGCTGCGCCGATCTGCGCAAGAACGGGATGGACATCATCGGGAACCGGCTCCGCAGGCACGACGATCCTGCCGGCGGCCGGAACACTGGACGCGACCAGCATCAGCGTCAACGTCAATGCCAGCGCCAGGCACGGCGTTCGGCCGACCATGCGATTGTAGACCCACCCAGCCACCGCCGGCGGAGATTGGCGGAATACCACGGCGGTTAC
>JAQULN010000373.1 GCA_028718575.1 Candidatus Krumholzibacteriia bacterium
GACCGGGTTGTAGATCCCCGGGACGACCGGGCGCAGCACGCCGGTCTCAGTAATCTCGCCCCGCAGGAGCATGTGCGCCGCGATCGCCGCCGGCAGCGACACGGTGCGGCTCATGGCGCTGTCACCGCCCGGCTGACCAAAATCGATCAATTGCGACGTGATCCGCTCTTGGTGACCGTCCGGAAACACCGCCTGGAAATCGTGGAACAGCACGATCAGATCCAGCTCGCCCGGTTTGTACGCCAGCTTCTCGAACATGAGATCGCCCATGGCGTCGAGCATCGTGGTCTGTTCACCCCGTATCTTGCGGTCGGAGAACATGCCGAGCCAGTGCAGATTCCAGGCTGGCAGGCTATCAACAGGCAGGCCGGCTTTGCGCGCGAACGCGGCGCGCAGATCCTCGCCCGTCGCCGCGTCCAGGTGGTCGCGCATGAGTTGGGCGTAGGTCCGGCCGCCGACCTCGAGCGGCTCGAGTTCGAGCAGGCCCTGGCGCCGGTAGTTGTACAGGCAGTCGCACCAGCCCATGTTGCGCAGCGTGCCGCGGTACAAGGTGGCAATCCCGGCCAGCCCGTACACGTCCTGGTAACTGATGCTGTCGCGGTTGGGGTAGGCCTCGAAATCGCCGAAGCCCGGCACCTGCAGGATGTGCATGTCGCGGAACAGGCGCGCCGGCTCGACGACGACCTTGCGGCCGTCCTGCAGATACTGCGCGCCATTGCGGCTGGCCATCAGCACGCCACGCGGCGCCCAACTGAACTTGTAGCCGAAGGGGTTGTCGTTGTGCTGCGGGGCGGGCAGACCGCCGCAGTAGCTCTTGAAGGCCGCGATCTTGCCGCCGCGGCGTTTGACGTCGTCGATGATGCGCATCGCGGACATGTGATCGATGCCCGGATCGACGCCGATCTCGTTGATGATGACGAGTCCCTTGGCGCGGGCTTCGCCGTCGAGCGCGGCCATCTCCGGCGAGACGTAGCTGGTGGTGACCATGGGCTTGTTCGCGGCGAGGCAGTGGCGGGCGACGACAGGATGCAGAGGCGGCGGCACCAGGCTGATCGCCAGATCCGCCGCTGTGATGAACTCGGCCAGGCGCGCCTCGTCGGCGAGGTCAAGGGCATGGGCACGGCCGCGCGCGTGGCCGCCGATCAGCGCTTCCGCCTTGGCGACCGTGCGGCTGGCGCAGGTCACCTCGTAGCCCTTGTCCAGCAGGTACTGCACCAAAGGGCGCGCCACCAGACCGGCGCCCAGAACCAGAATCTTCTGCATGCTGTCGTCCTCCGCTTGCTCAACCCGGGTCGTTCATGAATGATGATCCGGGTTACCCTTCAGATGTTCGGTCAAATACCGGTAGGCCGGGGTCAGTTCGCCGCGATGCGCGATGACGGCCGTCTTGAGCTCCGGCGGCAGATCGAGGGATGCGTACGCCGCCGACCAATCGCAACTCGCCAGGGCGGGCACCATGCCGCGCAGCACGCGGCTGAAATACTCGCTGCTCTCGAGCGGCACCTCGCACGGCAGGTTATCGACCGCCATGATCGCCGGACCCGGACCCGCAACGCCCGGCCGGGCCGTCTCAGTGTCGGGATCGTAGACATAGCTGGGCTCGTCGGGCATCGTCGCGCGCAAAGTGAGTTCGATCGCCCCTTCGATGTCGCAGCTGATATCGCCGATGACCTGCAGCCGCGCCCCGCGGTTCTCGCGCGTCCACGCGCGCGTTACGAGCCGCGGGTAGCGGTCCGTCCAGTAGATCGTATTGACCAGGACGTCCAGGTGCGGCAGATGGCGGGCGAAGACGCCGGTGTAGCGCTCAGGGTGTTGGTAGTACTCCGGCAGCGAGAACGTCTGGCCGCGGGCCGGCGCGACCATGTCCGCTTCGCGGAACTCGACGCAACGCAGCGCCGGCGCCGCCGGCTCGCGCGCACCCAGGCGGGCGAGATCCGCCGGCTCGATCCACTCGGCCGGCAGGCAATCCAGCACCTCGCGGCAGCCGCGCGCGACGTTGCCGTAGCCGGCCATGCCGATCGTGAGCGGGCGCACCGCCGCGGGCAGTTCGGTGACGAGCCGGGCGCCAATCTCGCGCAAGTGTTCCTTCGCCGCAGCGAAGCTCGAGTATTCATGGGTCAGTTTGACCTCAGCCAGCGGCGTCACGAGGCCCTGCGCGCGCCAGCGCTGCCCCAGCGTCCAGAGCGTGTCGATCATGCCCGCGTAGCCGGCGTGCACCGAGAAGAAGATCAACCGGCGGCCGTTTTCATCGACAATGCGTTCGTAATCGACCAGCGAACAGCCGAGTTCGAGCAGCCGCTGCAACATCGGCATATTATACGGCTGGGCCTTGATCACGTGGGCGAAGTAGACATAGACCTTGCCGGCCAGCAGCAACTTAATGGGAATCTCCTTGACCGCCAGAACGAGATCAGCGGCGGCGAGGTCCGCGGCGACCTCGACGCCGAGCGCCGCGTAGTCACCGTCGGCAAAGATGCGATTGGGCGACGACTGGATCACAAAGCGCAACCCGCGCGCCTGCAGGGCGGCCACGTCGGCAGGTACCAGCGGCACCCGGCGTTCCCAACGGTTCTTGTCCTCGCGGCGGATGCCGATCAACACGGCGGCGGGTCCTTCGGTCAGAGGTATGGGACGGCGAGACAGGCCGCAAAGCTAGGCGGGGCGTCAACGGCAGTCAAGCGGCGTCGGCCTCGATCAGAGGTACAGGTTGACCGCGGCCCAGACCACGGGCAAGAGCACGCCGGCGGCGAGCCAGACGCCGCCGCGGCCGGCCAAACCCAGCCGTCCCTTGACCAGGACGATGCCCGAGAGGGCCAGAATCACCAGGATCAGCGCATAGGCATCGGCGATCCAGGTCCAGGCGCCTTTGCTGTGATTCAAATGCAGGAAATTCAACTCGCGCAGCAACGGCCGCGGGCGGAGCCGATCGGCTCGCACGCGACCGGTCAACAGATCGACGTCGATGGTGCCGCTGGGCACGATGACGCGCACCGTGTTCGGCGTGGCGCGCCAGACATTGCGCACCGGTTCGTCCAAGTCGAGCTGCGCCAGGATCGCCGGGGCGATCTCCTCGGTGGGCCCGTGCCCGGGCGAGGTGATCTTCCAGGTCGTGACCGCGCGCTCGTAGCTGGGGTTCCAGTCCGCGTTGTGATTGACGGCCACACCACTGACAGCGTAGACGAGGGTCATTCCCACGGCCAGAAAACCCAGCTCACGATGCAGGAAGCGGCAAACCTTGCGCAGCCGGCCCACGGTTGTCCTCCAGGAAGATCGGCGCCGCGGGCCCGGTCTTGCCGCCGGGCCCGCGCAAGGGAAAGAGGATCAGTTGCCGGCCGCTGCCAGGATCACCGCGCCGGTGCCCTGGATCCGATAGAAGATAATACCCTCGGCGGGAACTGAGGCGGGATCGAAGGATTCACCCTGGCACTTGGCTTCGCTCTCGAGATAGGCGCAAGCCTGCTCATAGGTCAGCGGAATGCCTTCGAGCACTCCCTCGACAATCGCCGTTTCGCCGACCAGTTCCGGCGGGA
>JAQULN010000374.1 GCA_028718575.1 Candidatus Krumholzibacteriia bacterium
CGGTTCGCCGCGCAGGATGCGCGCGGTGGTCCATGGCAGCTCGGCGGAAGGGATGTCACGCTCGGGCCCCGCCGGCATGGGAGCCTGCCCCGTGGTCGCCCATTCGGCGACCAGCATGTGGCGGGTTCGGTCGGGGGCGAGTTGGAAGAAGTAACTCCGGCTACCCCTCAGGTGTTTGCCCAGCAATTCCAACGCGCACAACAGGTTCTGCTCTGCGGTGGCGCCGTCCCGGGCGCCGATGCTGGCGGCGACCGCGTCGAGGATCCGCGGCAGGGCGGATTGCGAAGTCGCGGCCGCGCGGTCTCCGGGAACGGGCGGTGTGAGCGTCGCGGGCATGTCGCGGTGTTCGCTCCCTGATCGAGCGGTAACGGCGGCGGTCGTCTCCGACGGGGCGAACGGCCGCGCGCCGCAAGTCCGTGCTGGCAGGATCGGCGGTTAGCCGCTCGACTTGAGTCGGGTCTGGCATGATCTTGACTCGACGTCGGGATCGTGTTCCTGTTTAATGTCCGGACTGCGTCCGGCCGCCGCCCGCTGGTGCCGAGCAGCGGCGAGACCCACCCGGAACGAGAAGGAGTGACGGCATGCTGAAACTGAAGCAGGGCGTGGACATCCTTGCCGAGGTTGGCGGCATCAGGACGATCGACGCGGCGCGCAAGGTGTTCGCCGAGCGTCTCGATGACGAGAACCGACGCAAGCTCGCCCCGATCACGACTGAGGAAGCACTGATCAAGATCGCCGGCGCGATCGCCATGTGCGACCCCGCGCGGGTCTTCGTCAATACCGGCAGCGCCGCCGACGTCCGGTGGGTGCGCGAACACGCACTTGCCAAGGGCGAAGAAGCGAAGCTGGCCAAGCCGGGCCACACCATCCATTTCGACCTGCCGCAGGATCAGGCCCGACTCGTCAAACAGACGTTCTACATCGTCAACGAGGGCGAGAAGGCCTCGGCCCTGGCCAAGACCTACCTGCGCGCGGACGCGCTGGCCTACGTGCAGGAACACATCAAGGGCATCATGCGCGGCATGACCATGATGGTGGGTTTCTACAGCCGCGGACCGGTGGGCGCGGCGGCGACGACCGCCGCCATCGAGATCACCTCGTCGGCCTATGTGGTCCACAGCGCGGAGCTGCTCTACCGCAACTGCTATGACGCGTTCGATCGCGAAGTCGCCCGGCGCGGCGGGGTTTTCTTCACCAACGTGCACTCGGAAGGGCCCAACCGTCCCGAGGACGTTCCCAACGCGCGCATCTTCATGGACCGCTCCTGGCTGACCACGTATTCCACTTTCTGCACCTATGCCGGCAATACGCTGCTGATGAAGAAGGGCAACCACCGTTTTGCGGTCGACTACGCCACTTACTACCAGGTCGGTCAGGAGTTGTCCGAGCACATGTTCATCACCGGGTTGCGCGGACCGGGCGGGCGCGTGACCTATTTCGCCGGCGCAGCGCCCTCGGGCTGCGGCAAAACGACGACCGCCATGGTGGGAACGGATTTCGTGGGCGACGATCTGGCCCAGATGTGGATCGCCACGGACGGTACGCTGCGCGCGGTGAACCCCGAGCGGGGTATTTTCGGCATCGTCGAGGACGTCAACCGCGAAGGCGATCCGCATTTGATGAAGGCGCTGCGCGATCAGGACAGCGAGGTCATCTGGTCGAACGTGCTGATCGATGAACACGAAGTGCCGTAC
Organism: Candidatus Krumholzibacteriia bacterium; assembly: GCA_028718575.1. Lineage (GTDB taxonomy): Bacteria > Krumholzibacteriota > Krumholzibacteriia > LZORAL124-64-63 > LZORAL124-64-63 > Glo-17. The sequence continues at coordinate 1,695 of JAQULN010000374.1, forward strand.
TGGAGCGGCTGCGGCGAGCCCATGCCGAAACGGGGCCGCAACTTCCAAGGTGAGTGGTACGAGGGCAAGCTCGACGGCGAGGGCAAACCGATTCCGCCGTCGCACAAGAACAGCCGCTGCACGCTCGACTGCCGCGAGATCGCCAACCACAACGCCGCCGCGAACGCCGATCCGGCCGGCGTGCCGGTCAAGGTGATCACCTACAGCGGCCGGGACGCGGACACCATGCCGCCGGTCTGGGTCGCCCGCACCGCCGACGAGGGGGTGGCGATCGGCGCCTCCATCGTTTCGAAGGCGACGGCGACCGAGGTCGGCGCCACCGGCGTCAACCGCCAGCCGTGGGCCAACGCGCCGTTCATCCCCGGTCCCTTGGCCGATTACATGGACTGTCAGTTCCAGTTCTACAACTCGCCGCGCTTCAGCGACGCCGGCCGTCCGGTGCTGGCCGGCTTGAACTACTTCCTGACCCACGGGAACCGCGGCGGCCAGGGCGACAAGTTGCTGGGCGAGAAGCGCGACGTGAAGGTGTGGCTGGGTTGGCTCGAGCGCTATGTGCACGGCGACGTGACGGCGATCGAGACGCCGATCGGAATGATCCCCCGTTACGACGATCTGCGCGCTCTTTTCGCGGAGATCGATAAACCGTATCCGCGGGACCTCTACGACAAGCAGTTCTCCTTCTATATCGACAACATCCTGGCCCGGATCGAGTTGCAGACCGAGGCCTATGCCAAGGAAGAGAACCTGCCCCCGCAGCTCTTCCGGGTCTACGAACGGCAGCGGGCCGAACTGCTGGCGCTGAAGGCCAAGCACGGCGCGGTGGTCGCCGTCGAGAAGCTGGAGGGCTGATCCGACAACGCCGCGCCGGACCCACATCCGAGCCAGGCCCGTTTTTCGCTGCTTCGCGCGCGTCCCCGCCCGGCGGTTGTCCGGCGTTTGACAACCGGCGCGGCGGGGGCGCATATTGGCGGTTCGATATGCATGGTCGTGCATAACGAAGGAGGAGCAGCGTGAAGACCGATTCGCGAGTCGTGACGGCCCTGGAGCAGCGTTGCCGGCAGCGCGACGACGGCCAACTCACCTTGCGGTGCGCCGACGCTTTCGCCTTGGCGGAGGAGCTGGCGATACCCTTGTCTGACGTGGGGCGTATCTGCGACGAACAGGGTGTCAAGATCGTCCACTGCCAGATCGGTTGCTTCTCGTGAGCGGCAGCGGCGGGCGATCTCCCGGCGGCCTCAGACCACGGTTCCACATCTGGCTCGCGGCCACCGACCATACGGCGCCGTTCGGCCACGGGAAATGGCAGCTACTGGCGGCGATCGAACGCGAAGGGTCGCTGCGCGGGGCCGCGGCGGCGCTGGGCGTCAGCTACCGTAAAGCCTGGGGAGACCTGCGCCAGGCCGAACAGATGCTGGGTATCAAGCTGATCGCGACCCACCGCGGCGGTCGCACCGGCGGCGACACCCGCCTGACAGCGGCCGGCGAGCACTGGCTGCGCGCGTATAGCCGGTTCCGCGCCCGCGTCGAGCGAGCGGTGGCGCGCGCGTTCGCCGCCGATTTTCGCGATCTGCTCGCGCCGTCCGCCGCCAAGGAGCCTCGCGCGTCATGATTCCCTTCGAGCAAGCCGCGGCCATCGTCAGACAATCGGCCCGATTGCTGGGCGCCGAGCGCTCGCCGCTCGCCGCTTGTCTGCATCGCGTGTTGGCCGCCGACGTCGCCGCAGACGCCGACATGCCGCCGTTCGACATGTCGGCGATGGACGGCTTCGCCTGCCGCCGCGTCGATCTGCCCGGCCCGCTGCGGGTCGGCGAGACCATCGCCGCCGGCGCGACC
>JAQULN010000375.1 GCA_028718575.1 Candidatus Krumholzibacteriia bacterium
CCGTATCGCGCCATCCTGGTCAAGGCCCTGGCCGATCGTCTCGCGGAGGCCTTCGCCGAGCGGCTGCACTGGCAGGTGCGCCACGAGCTATGGGGCTACGAGCCCGATCCCGAGCCGAATAACGAGTCGTTGATCCGCGAGCAGTACCGGGGCATCCGGCCCGCGCCCGGCTACCCGGCCTGCCCCGACCACACTGAAAAACGCGTGCTGATGGACCTGCTCGACGCCCGCGCGCGCCTGGGGATCGAGCTGACCGAGACCTGCATGATGGTGCCCGCCGCCGCGGTCAGCGGTTGGTACTTCAGCCATCCCGAAGCGCGGTATTTCGGCCTGGGTCGCCTCGGGCGAGACCAGGTGCGCGACTACGCGTCCCGCAAGGGCTGGACCCTGGCCGAGGCCGAACGCCGCTTGGCGCCGAGCCTGGCCTACGAACCCGCGGCCGACGAAGGAGAGAGGGACTGAACCATGCGCGTGACTGAACACCTCGAGCGCGCCACCGACACGATGTTCAGCTTCGAGATCATTCCGCCGAAGCGCGGCGGCAGCGTGCGCGACATCATCAGCATCGTCGAGCAGGTGGCGCCGCTCAAACCGCCGTACATCGACGTCACCAGCCACGCCGCCGAGGCGTCCTACGAGGAGCTGCCGGACGGCACCATCCGCCGCCGGGTGCGCAAGAAGCGCCCGGGCACGCTCTCGATCTGCGGCATCATCCAGAACCGCTGGGGCATCGACACGGTGCCGCACCTCCTGTGCGCCGGCTTCACGCGCGAGGAGACCGAGGACGCGGTCATCGAGCTGAACTACCTGGGCATCACGAACGTGCTCGCCATCCGCGGCGACGTGCCCAACTACGTGGCCCGCACCGACCCGCATCGCACCCGCAACCGCACCGCCGCCGACCTCGTCGCCCAGCTCGCCGACCTGCGCCGGGGGCGCTACCTCGACGAGCTGGAGGGCAGCGAGCCGATCGACATGTGCGTGGGCGTGGGCGGCTACCCGGAAAAACACTTCGAGGCGCCCAACCTCAAGACCGATGTCCAGCGACTCAAAGAAAAAGTGGACGCGGGCGCGGACTACGTGGTCAGCCAGCTCTTCTACGACAACGCCGCTTTCTGGGAGTTCGAACGGCGCTGCCGCGAGGCCGGGATCACGGTCCCGATCATCCCCGGGCTGAAGCTGCTCGACAGCGTGCGTCAGCTCGGCACCATCCCGCGCCATTTCCACGTGACGATCCCCGAGGTCCTCGCCGACGAGATCCAGGCCAGCCCCAAGCACGCCGCCGAGATCGGCCGGCGCTGGGGTCTGCACCAGGCGCGCGAGCTGATCGCCCGCGGCGCACCGTGCCTGCACTTCTACGTCATGAACGACGCGAGCCAGGTCGTCGCGCTGATCCGCGAACTCGGCTGAGCGCGCCCTGACTCGCGGCCGGGCCGCCGATCAGCGCCGCGGCTCGAAGCATACCAGCTCGTGCACGGCGTCGGTCGGATTGTCCTGGCGGACCGTGCTCGTGGTGCCGGTGGATGAGGCTCCGATCGCGAGCGAGAGACTCTCCAGTCCCTTGATCAGCAAGAAGCGGCCGTCGTCCATCAGCACCAGACGATGCCCCTTGCCTCCCTCCGGCACCGTTACCGTCACCTCGCGCTGCAGCCGGCCGCCCGCGTCGTAGACGTCGTAGCTGCGCTCGCCATGCTCCGGCCAGCGCACGCCGCCGTAACTGTTGCTCACCCACAGGCTGCCGTCGTCGAGCACTTGCAAGCGTTCGACGCAGCGCGCGCGGTCCTGCTGTTTCCAGTCGATCTCGACCTCTCGTCCGCCGACATTCATCTGCATCGAGGCGCGCTGTTCGGCCTTTTCTTCCTCGCTGCGCAACCGGGCCGTATGGTCGCGGGTGATCGTGCGCACGTGGACGCCGTCGCGGTTGTAGACGTCGATCCGGTACTCGTCAAAGCGCGGAACCAGGTAGACGTGCCCGTCCGGTCCGACCTCCCACAGGCCGCGGTCGCCGGCGAAATGCTCGGCGAGTTCGTCGCGCACCTGGCGGTCGAAGCGCTGAGTGGAACTCAGCTCCGCCAGGCGGTGCCGTTCCTGTCCGTCGCCATCGAGCAGGGCGAGGTAGCGGAGGCCGCGCATGGCGCCTGCGGCCATGTCCACGGTGTTGTTCGCGGCCGCGACCGCCCGCACGCCGCCGCGCTCGCGGGTCGCCAGCAGCAGCCCGATACCGCCGGATTGCGGGTCGCTCTTGCCCAACGACCACTCGCCCCGCGGCTCGCCGGTCTGCCGATCCAGATAGATGAGCCGGCCGGGGAAGGTCTGCTGAACGGCCGCGCAGCCGTCTGCGGTCAGGCCGAGCGCGGTCGGCTGGCGAAACTCGCCGGGCCCTTCGCCCTCGCGGCCGAGGGTGCGCAAGAGGCTGCCGGAGGCGTCGAAGACGAGGATCTGCGCGAGCTGGCTGTCGAGCGCGTAGACCTCGCCGCCCGGGCCGCTGACCGCGGCGCCGACCTGGCCGAGCAGGATGCCGTCGTCGTCGTCGCCGCCCTGACGCCAGGCCTCGCGCAGCGTCCAGTGTTCGCGGGCAGGCGGTTCGGCGGGATTGGCGATTGCGGCGGGCTCGGCGCCGGCGGCCGGGGCGGCTGCCAGCACCGCCGGCGCGGCGCAGCAAACGGCGATCAAGAGCCAAAACGTGCGGCACATACGCGTCTCCTTGGCGGCAGTGGGGTTGCACGCAGACCGTCGTTGTACGTGGCGCCGGACGCGTAGGTTCCACGCCGCCGCGGCGGTGTCGCTTCGGGTCTTGTCCCGCCCCCCTGCGCCTGGTACCTTGCTGGCGTCGGCCGTGGCGTGAACCGAAGCGACCGCAACGCGCGAGGTGCGAGTCTTGAGAGCTCTGATCACCGGCATCACCGGTCAGGACGGCAGCTACCTGGCCGACCTGCTTCTGGCCAAGGGTTACCAGGTATTCGGTATGGTGCGCCGCTCGAGCACCGAGACGTTCGAGCGCATCGACCACATCCGCGACCGCGTCACGCTGGTGCAGGCCGATCTGCTCGACCCCACGAGTCTGATCAAGGCCCTGCGCGAGGTCGACCCCCAGGAGATCTACAACCTGGCCGCGCAGAGTTTCGTGCCCACGAGCTGGAGTCAGCCTGTTTTGACCGGCGAGTTCACCGGTTTGGGCGTGGTGCGCATGCTCGAGGCCGTGCGCGAGGTCTGTCCCACCGCGCGTTTCTACCAGGCCAGCAGCAGCGAGATGTTCGGTAAGGTCCGCGAAGTGCCGCAGAACGAGCTGACACCCTTCCATCCGCGCAGCCCTTACGCAGTGGCGAAGACGTACGGACACTACATCACCGTGAATTACCGGGAGAGCTACGGCCTCTTCGCGGTGTCGGGCATTCTGTTCAACCACGAGAGCCCCCGGCGCGGCCGCGAGTTCGTCACGCGCAAGATCACCGATGGCGCGGCGCGCATCAAACTGGGCCTGGCGCGCGAACTGCGGCTC
>JAQULN010000376.1 GCA_028718575.1 Candidatus Krumholzibacteriia bacterium
CGGCTCGCTGTTCGGGCATGGGCGCTATCCTTTGAGCGCGGCGGCGAGCACCGCGGGGTCGGCATGGTTGGGCAGGGTGACCCGCAAGAGCGCGTCGCGGGCCTTGGCGCGCCCGATGGCGAACTCGGCCGGTTGGTTGCGCGCCCAGGCGCGCCGAGCGATGCCGTTGTTGACGTCCCAGCCCAGCATCAGGTGCAAGCGGCGCTCGGCGTCCCGGCTGCCGTCGAGCACCAGGCCGAACCCGCCGTTGATGACCTCGCCCCAGCCCACGCCGCCGCCGTTGTGCAGGCTCACCCAGGTGGCGCCCCGGAAGCCGTCGCCGATGCAGTTCTGCACGGCCATGTCCGCGCAGAACCGACTGCCGTCGTGGATATTGGCGGTCTCGCGGTAGGGGCTGTCGGTGCCGGAGACGTCGTGGTGGTCGCGGCCGAGGACGATCGGCGCCGAGACCTCGCCGCAACCGACGGCCTGATTGAACGCGGCGGCGATGCGCCGGCGCCCCTCCTCGTCGCTGTAGAGAATGCGCGCCTGGCTGCCGACGACGAGGCGGTTCTGGCCGGCCTGCTTGATCCAGCGCAGGTTGTCGAGATACTGCTGCCTGGTCTGGGGCGGCGCCTCGGCGGCGAGCATCTCGATGACGCCGGCGGCAAGGCGATCGGTGGCGGCGAGGTCTTCCGGCTTGCCGCTCGTGCAAACCCAGCGGAACGGACCGAAGCCGTAGTCGAAGCACAGGGGTCCCATGATGTGCTCGACGTAGCTCGGGTAGGTGAAGCGGCCGTCGGGCAGCGCGATGTCGAGCCCGGCGCGGGAGCACTCGAGCAGGAACGCGTTGCCGTAGTCCCAGAAATGCAGGCCGCGCTGCTTGGCCAGTTTGTCGATGGCGCCGAAATGCCGCCGTAGCGAGGCCTGGACGCGCTCCTTGAAGCCGGCGGGATCGCGCACCATCATCGCGTTGGCCTCGTCGAGCGAGAGGCCGACCGGATAGTAGCCGCCGGCGTAAGGGTTGTGCAGCGAGGTCTGGTCGCTGCCCAGCTCGACCTCGATGTCGCTCTTCAAGAGCGCTTCCCAGAGGTCGACGACGTTGCCCAGGTAGGCGAGCGCGACTGCCTCGCGGTTCTTCTTGGCGTGGGCGATGCGGCCGAACAGGCTGTTCAAGTCGCTGTGGATCTCGTCGACCCACCCCTGCCGGTGCCGCTTGTGCGCGGCGGCGGGATCGATCTCGGCGATCACGCCCACGCAGCCGGCGATCACCGACGCTTTGCCCTGGGCGCCGCTCATGCCGCCGAGTCCGCTGGTGACGTACAGCTTGCCGGCCAAGAGGTCGCCGGGCGCCGCGTCGGCCGCGCCGCTCTTGCCAGCGAGGTAAAGCCGCCCGGCGCCGAGAATGGTGATCGTCGTGCCGTGCACGATGCCCTGCGGGCCGATGTACATGTAGCTGCCGGCGGTCATCTGGCCGTAGCTGGTCACGCCGAGCGCGGCCAGGCGCGTGTAATCGTCGCCGCGGCTGTAGTTGGGCACGACCATGCCGTTAGTTACCACGACGCGCGGCGCGTCCGCATGGCTCGGGAACAGGCCGAGAGGGTGGCCGGAATAGATGACCAGGGTCTGCTGCTCGGTCATCTCGCTCAGGTAGCGCATCACGAGCAGGTACTGCGCCCAGTTCTGGAAGACCGTGCCGTTGCCGCCGTAGGTGATCAGTTCGTAGGGATACTGCGCGACTGCGGGGTCCAGGTTGTTCTGGATCATGAGCATGATCGCGGCGGCCTGGGCGCACTTGGCCGGGTATTCGCTCAGCGGTCGGGCGTGCATCAAGTAGGGCGGGCGGTATCGTTCCATGTAGATGCGGCCGCGGGTCTTCAGTTCGGCCGCGAACTCGGGCGCGAGTGCCGGGTGCAGGTGCGCGGGGAAATAGCGCAGGGCGTTAGCCAGGGCGAGGCGCTGCTCGTCCGCGCTCAGCATCAACGGGCGCGCCGGGGCGCGGCTGACCGCAGGGTCGGCGGGCGGCCGTTCGGGCAGCGCGTCGGGGATGCCCCGGCGAATGTGGGCCTGGAAGCCGGCGAGGGAGAGGTCGGTCTGGGCGTGCTCGGCCACGAGGGGTCCTCCGGGGATGGGCGCCTGTACCGGGAAACGTAGCACGGACGGCGTAGGGAGGCCAGGAGGGAGGTGGGCTACGGAGCCTCGCGGGGACGGTCCCTTCCGCCTCCGCATGGAGGCAGCCCGATTGAAGCACCCCTCCCCGCCGACGGGGACTGATCCAACGTTTTGCCCGGATTCCAGATAGCGAATACGAAAAGAAGGCGGTCACAATCTTCGCCTAGCAACCCTACGATTGCCAATAGCGTTCTCAGGGCCTAATCTCCACCCCATGGCACGAGAACTGGTCACCACACAGATCCTGCCGTCCGGCGGGAACTACATAGCGCAGGGGCTGGGCCTTCTGGGCGAGGGGCTGGAACGTCTGGGAGTGGGCCACGATGTGGCGCAGATCGCGGCCGTATTGCTGGCGGTCCTGTTGATCGGCCTGCTTGCCATCCTGGCCAACTGGATCGCCAAACGCGTCCTGTTGCGGGTCATCGAAGCGATCGTGCAGAAGACGCCGTGGCACTGGGACGATGCGCTTCACGAAAACCGCGTCTTCCAGCGGCTCTCGCACCTCGCGCCGGCCATCGTCATCGACAGCCTGGGACGGGGTCTGTTCTCCGGTCAGAACATGCTGACCGACCTCGTCCAGGCGGCGGTGCTGGTCTACGTCGTCGTCATCTTGCTGCTGGTCGCCAGCGCCGTCATCAACACCGTCCAGCAGTACATCGAGAAGCAGGCCGGCAACGAGGGCATTCCGGTCAAGGGATTCGCCCAGGCGGTCAAGCTGATCATCTACATCATCGGCGCGATCCTGATCCTGTCGGCCATGTTCGGCCGCAGCCCCCTGTTCTTCCTGAGCGGCCTGGGCGCGCTGACCGCGGTCTTGCTGCTCGTGTTCCGCGACGCCCTCCTCGGGCTCGTGGCGGGGGTCATGATCTCCGCCAACCAGATGGTCCGCGTGGGCGACTGGATCGAGATGCCGTCCAACGGGGCGGACGGCGACGTCATCGATGTATCCCTGACGACGGTCAAGGTTCGCAACTGGGACCGTACGATCACGACGGTGCCATCGTACGACCTCATCTCCAAGTCCTTCAAGAACTGGCGCGGCATGTTCGAGAACAAGGGGCGCCGGATCAAGCGCTCGCTGCTGATCGACATGCAGACCATCCGGTTCGTCGACAAGCCGATGCTCGACCGCTTTCTGCGCATCCGACGGCTGCGCCCCTACCTCGAGGCGAAACTGCAGGAGATCGAGCAGGCCAACCAGCAGCAGGATCTCGACATGGACGTGCTGTGCAACGGACGGCGACTGACCAACATCGGCACCTTCCGCGCCTACTGTCTGGCCTACCTGCGGGAGCATCCGGGAATCCTGCAAACCGAATTGACGATCGTGCGTCAGCTCGACCCGCG